>JAFGRS010000553.1 GCA_016935045.1 Lentisphaeria bacterium
GTAGAAGCCCACCGCCGCGGAAGGCACCTCGAACTGGATCAGGTTGGTGGAGACGACCGCCGAGGTGACAAGGATGCCGTCGAGATAGACGTCCGCCCCGCCGACGAAGTTCTCGCCGTAGAGGACGATCAGGTCGCCGGGCACGCCCGCGGGAGGAACGATGTCCGTGATGATGGGCGGTGGGGTCGCGTCGGCGGACACGGTGACGCCGTCGATGGCCCAGCCCCGGAAACCGTTGTAGAGGTTGTCCCTGGAATCGAAGCGGAAGCCGATCTGCAGGACGTTGCCGACGTAGTCCGAGAGGTCGAAGGTCACCAGCAGCCAGGTCCCGGGCTGGCCGAGGCCGCCGGAGGAATAGGGCCGGAACGACTCCCCGTCCACGTCATTGAGCGGGTTGATGCTGCCCAACGGGTAGTCGGTGCCCTCAACCACCGCATACAGCTCCATCTGGTCGTACTGACCGTCGGCAATGTCCACTCCCTCCGCCTCCCACCAGGTCCAGAAGGAGACCCGGCCCTCGGTGGCAGCCGTCATATCGATCGGAGGGGAGAGCAGCATCGCGGTCTGCGTGTCGGTGGAGCGGCCGCCGTTCTTGTCCGCCTGGATGCCGGCGTTGTAGAGGCCCAGAAACGTGCCTCGACCCCGCGGCGCCTTCGCCCCGTCGTCCGCCATCGGGTCCCCGAACCACATGATCCGGGACCCTTCCTTCGCCGAAGGCAGGTAGCCGCTGTCGGGCAGGGACACCAGGGTCGGGTTGATCTCGGGGTTCAGGATGGCAATGGTCTGCGGACCGGCCACCACCCCCCAGTCCACAATCCCTTCCTCGACGGTACTGGTCCAGCCCGGGGCCCCGGTCTCGAAGCCCTCGACGAAAAGCACCGACTTCGGAGGCGCCGTGAAGCCCTTCGATTCCGGCTGCGCCGGACGTTCCCGGGGCGTCCTCAGCAACGGCGCGGAGCAACCCGACACCGGCGCGGCAAAGCCCTCGGCATACAGGTTCACGCGGACAAAACCGGCGTCCGGCGCCACCCCCTCGGCCAGGGCTACGGTCCACTGCGCCCGGCCTCCGTCCAGCATCTGCGAGCGCGGCGTGCCGGCATCGATCTCGACCTCGCCCCGGCGCACGAGCAGCTCCGCGCGCAACGGGGAATCGGGGAAGGCTGCCTGACAACGCTCCGCCTCGACCCGCACCCGTACACGACCGTCGGGGAGCGGCGCACTGACGAGGTGAGGTCGCGGGACCGCCAACGCGGCCCCCGTCCCCGCGGCGGACGCAGCGGGGATGCCGGCAAACAGGGCCAGACCAGCAAGACCGGCGAAGGCGGCCAGGACCATGGCCTTGGCCCGGGAGCGGAGCAATCGTCTCGTGTGCATGGTGTACCTCATTGGATTGGAGACTGGGACCCCCTGAGAGACGTTGACGCGCATGTTCTTCCTCGTCGAGTGTCCATCCTTACCTCCGGGAGGCCGGCCTGGGGCGGCCTCCCGTGGCAGGGAACGAAGCATCAAGGCAACCGCGGACCATCGCCGACAAAACGCACAGATACCCCACCCATCCCTGGCAACGCCAGGCCGCATCGGCCGCAGGGAAGAGGGATACCGGCATGTTTATCAAAGGCACCGCGTGCTCCGTAGGATAGCAGCGTATGGCCGCAGGGTCAACCGTTTTCCGGTGCGCCATGTCGAAAAACGCGGAAATTCTGAACACCTTACCCGGCGGAAGCGGTATGGACGCCACGAGGCAGCCGGAAGCAGGTCCCGCGAGCCGAGCGGGACCTTGCGCCACTTGGCCCTGCCTGCCGGCAGGCAGGTCGTGGCGCGGCCCGGGTTCACTCTCGCTTTCCGCCCATGCAGGTGTTCTGAGCAGACGTGCCAGGACGTCTGACTCTACTTCCCGGGGACTCCTGCCATCGGTCTCGCGGCGGATCCAGCCGCTCAAACGCGTCCGGGATGGCGCTCGACCAGGTGACGAGGCGGGGAGGATTCGGCTCCGGCCAGGGCAAAGAACCGGCGCGACACCCCCCGCAGTACGGGTGCCGCCGGTTTGTGACCGAGGTCGATACGGCCGCCGGCCATGGAGTCGTGGCCGCCGCCGGACCCGTGATGCCCGATGATCCGCTGGATGGCCTTGCCGGCCTCCACGTCGAGGTCCGGGCGGCAGCGCAGCGAGAGATGGAGACGCTCCCCGGAGAGCCCGCAGACCAGCACCCAGTCACACTCCTCGAAACGGAGCAGAAGGTCGGCCACCTCGGGGACCATATCGGGGTTCCCGAGGTGACGCAGGGCGCAGAAGACGGCCCTTCCCGCGAACACGGCGTTGTGCAACGCCTCGCCCAACACCTGGAAGTACTCCCGTGGGACCGCCGCCATCTGGATGCGCGCCAGCATGCGCAGGTTGGCCATGGGGTACAGCTTGAGGTGCGCGGCGAGGTCGGCCTGGGAGGCCTCGCGGCCCAGATTCTGGGTATCGGCCCGGATCCCGTAGAGGAGGGCCGTGGCCAGGGGCCGGTCGGGAACGATGCGCAGGGTGTCGAGGTATTCGCTGAGGATGGTGGAGGTGGCCCCGTAGCGGCGCCGGATGTCGGTATAGGGGCTGCTGCGGGTGAGCCGCCTGACCGGATGGTGGTCGATGACGATCTGGGGGATGTGGCCCGGCGGCAGAAGGTTGTTCCCGGTCCCGGGCTGGGTGTCCACCAGAGCCACCAGATCGAAACGCTCCGGGGTCACCTCGGTCGCCGGACGCAGGCTCAGGGCCAGGTACTTGGCAAGGGCCACGTTCTCCGCCCGCCCGATGGTGCCCCCGTGCGCCAACGTGCAGGCAATGCCTCCCTTCTGGTTGGCAATGACACGCAACGCCGCCGCGGCCGCCAAGGCATCGGGGTCGGGGGAGTCCTGCAGCACGATCAACATGCTCTCCGCCCCCGCCATCAGCGTCATCAGGCGCGAACACCTCTGCGGGTTGGTGCGCGTGCGCTGCCGTGCCATGCCGTGCCTCGCTTCCAGGGGCGCCGAACTGCCGTGCGGTGATATCACAGTAGCACCGGAGCGAACTCCGAACAACCCGCCACCGTGTCCACGGGCGCATGTCAGCTCCGTAGGTCCCCATGCCGCACGAGTTCTGCCAC
>JAFGRS010000554.1 GCA_016935045.1 Lentisphaeria bacterium
CCGGGACAAGCCCGGCGGCGGCGTTGGGATCTTGAAACAGCCCTGCCTCGGAAGCCGGCAATGCCGCAGGGAATCCGGGACGGCTCAGCGGGACCCGGTCATGCGGCCGGGCAGGAGTCCGCCCTCCCGTCCGCCGGCAGGCACACCGTGGTGGAGGGCCAAGCCGTCGCGACGCGGGGGCGCCCGCGCACCCGTTGCTGTGTGCCCCCGAGGGGGATCGCGATACCCGCCTGGCGGGGGGTTGACAATCCTCCGCCACGGGGGAGGGTATGGGGGTGGTCGGCGTGTTCCGCTCCGCGGTCGAGCAAGGAGGGTCTGGATGTGAGTCGCGGCGCCTGTGCGGTCTGTCTGCCTCTGCTGGCATTTGCGGCGCCCGTTCCGGGTGGGCCGGGAACAGGGGGGGATCCGGGAGTGTACGACGTCGTCTGGACCTCTCCCAGTCCCGATCATCGGGGGTCGATGCCTCTGGGCAACGGCGAGATTGGTCTCAATGCCTGGTTTGAGCCTGGCGGCGACCTGGTGTTCAGCATCGGCCGGACGGACGCCTGGGGGGACAACGGGCGCCTGTTGAAGGTCGGTCGGGTCCGTGTCCACCTCGAGCCGCCCATCTGGCGCGAAGGCATGCCGTTCCGCCAGGCACTGCGGCTCCGCGACGCCACCCTCGAAGTGCGCTGTGGCGAGGGTCCCGAGGCGGCCCTGCTCGAGGTGTGGGTGGACGCGAACCACCCACTCATCCAGGTCACCGTGGAGAGCCCCCACGCCTCCACCGCGAGCGCCGGCATCGAACTCTGGCGCACCGAGCCCTATGAACTGCCCAGCATCGAGGTCAGCGACGTGCACCTGCACCGGGGCGTCCCCGGCAACCGCCATGCGCCCACGATCGTCGAGCCGGACACGCTTCTGACCGGACTTGACGATGCCGTGGGCTGGTATCACCACAACACCAAGTCCGTGGGTCCGGCCCTCACCGCCACGATCCAGGGCCTGCCGGAGTTCGCGGCACCCGATCCCCTGCTGCAGCGGACCTTCGGGGCGCTGGTCACGGCCGCCGGCGGACGCCCCCTCGACGGACGGACGCTGGTGTGCCCGGCCTCCCGCCGACACACCATCACGGTCACCGCGCATACGCGTCACCCCTCCACCCCCGAGCAATGGCTGGCGGAAACCCGGGCACACCTCCGCGACGCCGAGGCGATCCCCTTCGCCGAACGCCGGCGGGCCCATGCCGATTGGTGGCACGAATTCTGGCAACGAAGCTGGATCCACGTAACCCCCACGGGAGACGACGAGCCTGGCCCCTCGATTCCCGGCAACGGGTACCCCCTGCGTGTCGGCCACGACCAACACGGCGCCAACACGTTCCGCGGCGACATCGCCCGCTGCAGCGTGTGGACAAGGGCCCTCCCCGAAACCGACATCGCCGCACTCGCCGCGGGGAGCCGCGATCCCCTCGACCCAACGACACGGGACCTTGCCGCTTCCTGGAGCCCGTCCCCGGGCACGGAACGCGATCTCGACGGCGTGGACCTCACCCGGGCCCTCACCCTCGAGGCCTGGGTCCGCCCCACACCCATGCCCGCCTCGGGAGGGCGGATCCTGGACAAGATCACGCCGGGTGGCGGCGACGGCTTCCTCCTGGACACCTATCCCCGCAACAGCCTGCGCTTCATCGTGGGCCGGGAGACGCTCCAGGCCGGCGACCTCCTCACGGCAGATCGGTGGCACCACGTCGCGGCCGTGGTGGACCCCGGCCAGGGGAGGATCCGGGTCTACCACGATGGCCAGCGCGTGGCCGAAACCGCCTTCGAGACCGGCGGCGACGCGTTCGTGGTCTCGCGGGCCTATGCCCTGCAACGCTTCATCGACGCCTGCGCGGGCCGGGGACGGTACCCGATCAAGTTCAACGGCTCGATCTTCACCGTGCCCAGCGCCGGGACCCCGGGCGACGCGGACTACCGCCGTTGGGGCCCGGGATACTGGTGGCAGAACACGCGCCTGCCTTACCTCAGCATGTGTGCCAGCGGGGATACCGAGATGATGCGGCCGCTGTTCCGCCTGTACGCGCAGGACCTGATGGATCTCTTCGTGGCCCGGACGCGACGCTACTTCGGCCACGAGGGGGCCTACATCCCCGAGTGCATCTACTTCTGGGGCATGGTGTTCAGCGATACCTACGGCTGGCGCCCGGCAGCCGAGAGGGAAGACAAGCTGCAGGAAGGCGGCTGGCACAAATGGGAATGGGTCTCCGGACCGGAACTGGTCTGGCTGATGCTCGATTTCTACGAACACACCCTCGACGAGACGTTCCTGCGCGAAACACTCCTGCCGGCCGCGCACCACATCCTCACCTTCTTCGACCGCCACTACCCTACCGACGAGGCGGGACAACTCGTCATGCATCCCGCCCAGGCCCTCGAAACCTGGTGGGACTGCACCAACCCGATGCCCGAACTGGCCGGCCTCCGGGGCCTCACGGAACGGCTCCTGGCCCTGCCGGCAGACCGCGCCAAGGCCGAGGAAAGGGCCTTCTGGGAGGCCCTGCGCGGGAAGCTCCCCCCGCTGCCGACACGGACCGTCGACGGCATCGAGATGCTCGCCCCCGCCGCCCGGTTCGAGGTCAAACGCAACATCGAGAACCCCGAACTCTATGCTGTGTTTCCCTTTCGCCAGATCGCCGTCGGACGGCCGCGCATCGACCTCGGGATCGAGGCGCTGAGACACCGTTGGGACAGAGGACACTTCGGCTGGCGTCAGGATGACCTCTTCATGGCCTGCCTGGGTCTCGCCGAAGACGCCCGGCAGGGACTGGTGCTGCGGGCCCGCAGACGCGACGCCAATTCCCGTTTCCCCGCCTTCTGGGGCCCCAACTACGACTGGGTCCCGGACCAGGACCACGGCGGCGTACTGATGCGCACTCTCCAGGCCATGATCCTGCAGAGCGACGGGAACCGCATCCTGCTCCTGCCCGCCTGGCCCCGGGATTGGGACCTCCGCTTCCGACTGCGGGCTCCGTTCCGGACCCTGGTGGAAGGGACCTTCCGAGACGGCCGGCTGCAGTCCCTCACCGTTACGCCTGCCGAGCGCCGAAGGGATGTGGAATGCCCGTGGCCCGTGCCCTGATACACTGCCGTTGCAACACACGGATCGGATCACCATCGTCTGGACCGCCCGCGGCCTCGCGGGCACGGATTCGCGAGTACAGGTGCTTCTGAGACGATCAGAACCTGCCGCGAGCGGCACGAGTTCCCTCTGCTCCGCCTGATTCCGGGGAGTTCGACGGCGGAGTTGCTGGGCGTCGCGACCGGCTCCTGCTGTGGAGCGGCGCAGCGGCAGGCCCGGGACGCAGGGGGCGTCCATCGCGGACTCCATCCGTCGGCTGCTTTCCGTCCTGCCCCGGTGGCGCTACACTACGGCAGAGGTTTCCCGGAGCTGCGCTCCGTCATGCACACGCAGGAGGACGACCGCGATGAACGTGATTCTGGTCATGTCGGACAGTTTTCGCCGCGACCACATCGGCGCCTTCGGGAACCCCTGGATCCGGACCCCGGCCCTGAACCGGTTCGCGGCCCAGTCCACCGTGTTCCCGCACTTCCGCATGGGCTCCTACGCCACCATTCCCCAGCGCACTGACATGCTGACCGGACGCTTCAGCTTTGCCTACCGTCCCTGGCAGCGTCTCGAGCGGGAGGATGTGGTACTGACGGAGGTACTCGCGAAGCATGGCCTGGCCACGTACTGCGCCGCCGACACGCCGCACCTCTTCCGCAGTGCGGAACTGACCTTCCTGCGCGGGTTCGACGGCTTCCATTGGAGCCGCGGCTCGGAGGGGGACATCTGGTGGACGGATTACTACAACGAACAGGCCTTCACGCCACCGACCGGGAAGGGGCGCGTGCGCTTCAGTCCGGAACGCTATCGGCCGCTGTGGAGCCAGGGGCAGCGACGCGTCAGCGAAATGGACTGGGTCACCCCGCAGACCTTCCAGGCGGCCATCGAGTGGCTCACCCGCAACAGCCGGCGCGAGAGCTTCTTCCTCTACGTCGACACCTTCGATCCGCACGAACCCTGGGACCCCCCGCGCTGGGCGCGCGACCTCTATCTCCCGGATGCCGAAGGGATCCCCTACGCCTGGGCGGAATATGGGGCCGCCAGCCAGTATGGCGCCGACGAACTGCGCCATCTGCAGAGCCTCTATGCGGGGGAGTGCACCATCGTGGACCGTTGGTTCGGGCGCCTGATGGATACCGTCGACCTCCTGGGGCTTGCCGATCGCACCATGGTGGTCTTCATCAGCGATCACGGGCATTACCTGGGCTACCCGAACGATGGCGGGCAGGTGGGCAAACACACGGGCTACCGCAGCAGCGACGGCAAGATGGCCGGCGCCGACGCGGATGTGTTCACGCCGCTTCTCGATTCGGTCAGCAATCCGCCCTTCCTGGTGCGGCTCCCGGGTCAGACCGCGGGAAGGAGCTGTCCGGCACTGGCCCAACCCGCCGATCTGATGCCTACCGTCCTCGATTTCCTGGGACTGGACGTCCCGGAGACCGTGCAGGGGACCTCGATCCTGCCCCTGCTCGGGGGAAGCTCCATGGAACTGCGCAACACCGCCGTGACCGCCTGCCACCGCAGCTTCGCCCAAATCTCCGATGCGCGTTGGCTCTACGGCCTCTGGCCTTTCCATAACCCTCCCCGGCTCTATGACCGGCGAGCCGATCCCGAGCAGAGGGTGGACGTCTTCGCCCAGCACCCCGACCAGGCCCGCCAACTCCACCAGGCGCTCATGGCCGAAATGCAGCGCCTCGAAGCGCCCGCGGAATGGATCTCGAAGCTGCAGGCCACCGCCGGCGCCAGCCTGACGCAACCGTGAACCCTCCGCGGCGACGAGAGGGGTGACGGCCGGGACTCGCCGCTCGACCTTCGACAAAAGCTCAGGTTCCGCGAGAGAGCGCCTCCCACCCTGGAGCCCGCCGTCCTCGGCGGTCTCTCCCACGGGGCAGCTTTCCGCTGCTTCCGCGCAGTCTGCTTTTGTGTCCCTGCGGGATTGGGGCTATGGTACGCGCGGGTGTGCGTAGCGAGGCAATGGAGGCGCAGTGCGGTGCAGTTTTCGCGGATCCGGATTGACTGTCCCGCCCCGGTGGGCTTCCGCGTCTGGTGCGCGTTGCGGCGTTCCCGTTTGGGCCGCTGGTCGTATCGTCGGCGTTGGCGGCGTTCCGGCGCGGCCTTTCTGCTGTCCTATCCCAAGGCAGGCCGGACATGGGTGCGTCTGCTGTTGGGCAAAGTCCTGGCGGACCACTTCGGCCTGGACGCGTCCTTCGACGACATCCTCGCCCTCGATCATCTCCACGACCTGTACCCCCATGTTCCCCTGATCGAACCCCGGCACGACGACTACCCCCAGCTCAAGACCCCCGACGAACTCGTGGCCCGCAAGGACGAATACCGCCACAGCCGCGTCATCCTGCTGGTGCGCGACCCCCGGGACCTGGCCGTGTCGGCGTACTTCCAGATGACCCGCCGCCGCGGCAAGTTCAGCGGTTCCCTGGGGGACTTCCTGCGCGGCCCCCGGGGGGGCATCGACACCGTGATCCGATTTCACAACATCTGGGCTGCCTGCAGGAACGAACCCGCCGCATTCCTCCTGGTCCGCTACGAAGACCTGCGCGTGGACACGGCCCGGGAGCTGCGCCGAATGGTCGATTCCCTCGGTCTGCGGAAGGTGGGCGATGACGTCCTCGCCGCGGCGGTCGAATACGCTTCCTTCAGCAACATGCGCAGGCAGGAGACCTCCCGGGACGGCTCGGGACCCAACCGCCTGGACGGCGGTACCGCGGGGGATGCCGAGTCCCTCAAGACCCGTAAGGGCAAAGTGGGGGGATTCGCGGAGTACATGACCCCGGAGGACGCGGCCTGGCTGACGCGCCGCCTCGAACAGGAACTGGACCCGATGTACGGCTATCCCTACGCCTCCGACCGTCCTGCACCCGGGGTGGTGTAGGCCGCACGGTCCCCGGGCGGCAGGCGGGGAACGGCTCCGCGGAGCGTCGCCCTCCAGTACGCCGCACGGTCTCCGGGCGGCACGCGGGGAACGGCTCCGCGGAGCGTCGCCCTCCAGTACGCCGCACGGCCTCCGGGCGGCAGGCGGGGAACGGCTCCGCGGAGCGTCGCCCTCCAGTACGCTGCACGGTCTCCGGGCGGCAGGCGGGGAACGGCTCCGCGGAGCGTCGCCCTCCAGTACGCCGCACGGTCTCCGGGCGGCAGGCCCGGCACCGGCTCAGCCGGCGCTTCACCCTCCAGGAGCCCGGCTCTGGGGGACCATCTCCGCCCGACGGCCCCCCTGATAGGCGATTTCGACCGCGTTGCGGACGTACTGCTCGTCCGAGAGTCCATCGGTCGCGCTCTCGGGGAAGGTCACCAGGGTACGGTAGTGTTCCGCGAGTTCGTGGAACAACTCCAGTCGGGCCTCGGGATCGAGTCGGTCCCGTCGGAGCAGGGCCCGCAGGCCGAGGTCCGCTTCTTCGGGGGTCATTTCCTGGCGCAGTCTGGCCGCCAGGTGGCCATGCTCGCGGAAGCTGTTGTACTTCCCCGAGCCGATGGCGCCGAGGTCGGGCTGCCGCAGTCGGGGGATGCGCACGACCACGGTGCCCGCCGCCAGGTCCCCCAGCCTCTGGATCCTGGGCGAGAGGGTGCAGACCAGGCCGCCGAGGAGGTACAGGGCCGGCATGGCATCCACGGGCCGCAGCAGGTTCCGCATGGCCACCTGGGGAAAGCGCAGCGGCAGGCCCTGTTCGTCGATGACCCGCAGGCGCAGGAGGCGCTTGCCGAGGGTCTGCCCGTGGAACCGCCACTCGGTGGCCATGCCGTAGCCGACGGAGACGACGAAGTACGCCACGATGCCGAAGGCCATGCTCGTGTCCGCACCCAGGATGGCCAGCATCCGGCAGGGAATCGTGATCAGGTTCAGCAGCAGCAGAATCACGGCGAGGTCGGTAAGCCAGGCCAGGAACCGGGTCACGGGACCGGCCAGTTCGAAGGCGAAGCGGATGCCCTCGGGGGTGAGGATGGTCAGCCGGTTGACGTCCCCACCCCTCATTTCCGGGCCCCCTCCGCGGCACCGCCGCGGCCGTTCGCCGCCGCGTCAGCCTGCGGTCCGCGCCCGGCACAGCCCAGGTAGAGAGTCAGGAGGACCAGTTCGACGCAGCCGAAGCCGATCTTGGCCCAGTAGGGCACGACGGGCTCGTGGTACTGCGAGAAGAACGACTCCACGGCGCCGGCCCAGGCCAGCAGCAGCGCCACCCCCGCCATCAGGGTGATGACGTCGGGAGCGATCTCCCGCAGGCGTTGGCGCAGGCGCTTGCGGTTGCCCCAGCCGATGAGGGCGCCGGCCAGGACCAGCCCGGCCTGCGAACCCAGCAGAATGGCGGGAATCTCCACCGCTCCGTGCGGCAGCAACCATCCCGCCAGGAACACGCCTTCTCCCGCCAGGATGTAGTCCGCGCAGATGGCCCCCAGGATCACGCCATTGTAGAACAGCAGGGCCAGGGTGCCGATGCCCCAGGTCATGCCGGCCGCCATCGCGAAGATCGACACCCGCAGATTGTGCGTCATCAGGGTCGCCGCGAACTGGCCGCGGTGGCCGTCGAGGGGGTCGGTGTTGGCGGTCTCCTCGCGCCGGACCCGCTCGCCGGGGCTGCCACGCAGATGGAGGAAGGGCATCAGCACATCCTTGGCCCGGGGATCGAGTCCGACGGCGCCCCCGCCGAACCCCGCCCCCACCAGGGTCATCGCGACGGCCAGCTGGAACGCCCTCCGATGGCGCCGGAACGTCGCCGGCAGTACCACCAGCAGCCAGGTGCCCAACCGCAGGCGGCCTGCCCGGGCGGATCCCGCGTGGACGTGACCGTAGGCCCGCGCCACGAGGGTTTCGAGGTAGCGCCGCATCTCGGGCTCCGCGGAGAAGGTGGCCACCCGCGCCAGATCGGCGCTGGCGCGTTGGTACAGGTAGTGCAGGCGCCGCACTTCATCGAGGGTCAGGCGCAGGGCCAGGTCGTTCTCCAGCCGCGTCAGCATCGCCTCCAGCTCACGCCAGAGGGACCCCTGCTCGGCCATGAACCGTTGCAGGTCGATGATCACAGGATCTGCCTCTGTTTGATGCTCATGTACCGGGAGACCAGGGCCGCGCACAGATGCTCACGCTCCAACGGCAGGAAGGTCACCCCGCGACGCCGCAGAGACAGGGCCACCTGCCGCAGCCCATCCCAGAGCATGTGCCCGGCCAGGGCATCATAGACCTCTTCCGTGTCACGCGCGGGAGAGCGGAACAGGGGGACCGCGCCACGCGGCCGGAACATCGCCGCAATCACGATGTGCTGATTGCCCAGCAATTCCATGTTCTTCTCGAAGCTCTCCGCGAGCTGGGGGTCATCCAGGCTGGTGAGGAACACGAGCAGGGCACGGCGCCGGAGCCGGGTTCTGAGGAACGCGCAGAGTTCGCTGAAATCGGGCGTGACCGGGGCGGTTTCGAGGGTGTAGAGGGCATCGCGGCAGGTGTGGAAATGGCCTCGGCCGCCCCGGGCACGGACGAAGCGGTGGACCCGGTCGCTGAAGGAGGCGAGGCCGAAGAGGTCGCCCTGTTTCTCGGCCACGAGCCCGAGCACCAGAGCGGTCCGCACGAAGTACTCCAGCACGGTATCGGGATTCCGGGGCGTCTCTTCGTCGTCCGCCGCCGGCGCGGCGTCGGGCACGTCGCGGGCGCTCATGCGGGAGGCATCGAGGATGACGTAGATCTCCTGCGTGCGCTCGATCTGGTACTGTTTGGTGATGGGTCGTCCGCGCTTGGCGGTGGCACGCCAGTGGATGTCCTCGGAGCTGTCGCCGGGGAGGTATTCGCGCAGTTTCTCGAACTCTCTTCCCTGGCCGACCTGGCGCTGGGCATGGATGCCCACTCCCCGGCGGTTCAGGAACAGGGCGGCAAGCTGGCGGCGCTCGGTGAGCAGGTTGGGGTAGACGCGCAGCGTACCGGCGGCAGGCAGGGCCGTGTTGCTGCCCCAGAAGCCAAGGGGCGAGGCCACTTCCACGTACACCTGCCGGACGGGAATCTGCCCCCGCCGGTGAGGGGTGCAGGGCCAGGTCACACGGCAGCTCGCGGCCCCCTCCGCCAGGCGTACGTGCAATACCTCCTCCGCAGCCTCGACGCTCGCGGGCAGGGACAAACCCAGCGCCAGCGAGCGGCCGCCACGGTCCCCTTCGCGCCGCAGACCGATGGGAAACTCCCCGGGCCGGTCCTTCGTCAACCGAACCACGTCGGGCAGCGAGGCACTCATCCCCCGCAACGGCCGCGGCGCCCGCCACGCATCGACAGCCGCCAGCGCCACAAACGCCCCCACCGCCAGCAGGCAGACGGGCGCCCAGACCGGCAACAGGCCGGCTACGGCGCCGAAGGGCAGCGCCACCAGGCCAAACCACAGCGTCAGGCGTGCACGGGGACGAATCATCGCGGCACGGCGACCTCCTCGAGGATGTGGGTGATGACCTCGGCCACGGTGACGCCCTCGATCTCGTGCTCGGGCCGCAGAATCAGGCGATGCCCGAGGATGCCGGCAGCCAGGAACTTGACGTCGTCGGGGGTGACAAAGTCGCGCCCATCGAGCGCCGCC
>JAFGRS010000069.1 GCA_016935045.1 Lentisphaeria bacterium
TCACATCCACGCCGGCCATCACGCTGGGCAAGTACCTGACGTCTCTGGCGTGAAATGGTCCATGGTCCATGGTCCATGGTCCATGGTCCCCAGTTGTGCGAAGCGCTAAGTACCGCATCATGGCACCGCCGGTCATCCCCGGCCGCCGGCAAGCGGAACCATCGTTGAGAACAGCAGCGGATGTGCCAGGTGTTCCCGCGCGCCGCCGTCTCCTGGTCGCCTCTGTCTCCTTTGTCGCCTGCGTCCCCTTCCGGGAGGCGGCGCGAGAGAATCGTCGCCTGCGTCCCCTTCCGGGAGGCGGCGCGAGCGAAGGGGGTCCGGTGACAACGAGACCGAGGGGATACCGGGGACGGAGGGGGCCGCGCGCCGCCCGGTCAGCAAGCCGAGCGGTTACGGTGCCCGTTGGTAGGGGATCCTGTCGCGCCGCCCTGGCCGCCCTCGCCGCCGCCGTGTGTGTCCCCGCAGGAGCGCAGACCATGACCTCTCCCGTGCCGCCGAGTCCCGTCATCGCCCGACTCGAATGGGCTCCCGCCGAGACCATCGTCCGCCAGTGCCGCGGCAGCGACAACTTCCCGCTGACCTGGGGGGACGACGACGCGCTCTACACCACCTATGGCGACGGCTGGGGCTTCGAGCCAAAGCTCAAAGAAAAGCTGGGACTGGGATTCGCCCGCATCGAGGGCATGCCGCCCGACCATCGCGGCGTCAATATCCGCTCCACCGGCGAGAACCCGGGGGCGGGACGACGCGGGAAGAAGGGCAGCGGCCTGCTCATGGTGGACGGGGTGCTCTGGCTCTGGCTATTCCATGCCGACGAACAGGGCGGCAAGGCCCAGTTGGCCTGGTCCGGCGACCATGCCCGGACCTGGACCTTCGCCGAGTGGATGTTTGCCGAATTCGGCCTCTGTACCTTCGTCAACTTCGGCCGCAACGACGCGGGAGCAAGGGACGGGTACGTCTACACCGTCTCCCACGACGGTCCCAGGGCCGACACCCCGGCCGACCGCTTCGTCCTTCTGCGCGTGCCCGCGGACCGCATCGCCGACCGCCAGGCCTACGAGTTCTTCGTCCGCCTGGACCCGAACGGCATGCCCGTGTGGTCGGAGGACATCGGGGCGCGGGGCGCCGTGTTCACCAACCCGGGCCGCTGCCTGCGCTCGGGGATCTCCTACAACGCCGCCCTCGGGCGCTACCTCTGGTGGCAGCAGGTGCCCAACGCGACCCACCCGCAGAAGGACCAGGGCGACACCCGCTTCGAGGGCGGCTTCGGCATCTATGACGCCCCGGAACCCTGGGGGCCGTGGACGGTCGTCTATCAGACAGAAACGTGGGACGTGGGGCCGGGCGAACGGGCAGAGTTCCCCCCCAAATGGATGAGCCCCGACGGCCTGACCCTCTGGCTGGCTTTCTCGGGGGAAGACTCCTTCAGCGTGCGCAAGGCAACCCTGACCTGCCGGTAGGATAACCGACAAGGGCGGGAAGGGCCCGCACCTGGGAGAAACGTCCAGGTCTCCCTGCGCGTCTGCTCCGAGGGATCACGCGGCACTGGCCGTAGACCGCTGGGATGATCGCCCAGAAGGGGCTGCTCACTCGGCGTCGGCACTCGATTGCCCCCGACTCCAACGGCATCTGAACATGAGTCCTCAGGATCGGAAGGCATTCGTGATCCTGCTGGAACAGGTCGCCGACCCGGTCAACATCACCGGTTCTCGGTCGCTTGACCAGTCTGCACTGAGAATGCATATTCATCTGCATGAGAACGACACTGAATATTGATGACCGTGCCCTCAAGAGGGCGTCTGAACTCACGGGTGTGCAAGCAAAGACCACGCTGGTCAGGCTTGGGCTGGAAGCGCTCATCGCGCGGGAGAGTGCAAAGCGACTTGCCCATTTGCGCGGGACCGAACCGCAGCTCCGTTCCATTCGGCGCCGGAGGTCCGAGTAAGCAGGATGGTCTTGGTGGACACATCCATCTGGGTTTCCCATCTGCGCGCGGCAGACACCGATTTGGCGTCCCTCTTGCTGGCGGAGGAAGTGGTGTGCCACCCCTTCGTCATTGGGGAACTGGCATGCGGGAACCTCGCGAACAGGGAGGAGATCCTCGAACTCCTGCACGAACTGCCTTGTGCCACCACGGCAGAAGACGAAGAGGTGCTGCGTTTCGTCGAGGCGCGTCGTCTGATGGGCCGAGGCATTGGCCTCGTTGACGTGCACCTTCTGACGTCCGCGGTTCTGAGCGGCTTGTCGATATGGACTCGAGACCGACGATTGCGTGAAGTGGCAGTCGAGATGGGGATTTCGTTTGACTGAGATGCCGTGGAGGGACGGAAGTCGAGCAATGGGAACGCGAAGGTCGCACCGACCGGTTGCGGTGCACATGGGCGGGGAACTCTCTCGCATCGTGTTGGCCCCCGCGCCGCAGCCCTATGTGTCCCCGCGGGAGCGCAGACCATGGCTTCTCACGTTCCGCCGAGTCCCGTCATCACCCGGCCCGCGTGAGCCGAAGACCGAACCGACCGGGAGTCCATTGCCATGCGTACAGGACCTTTCGCTGTCTCTCTTCTGACTCTCTCCCTGCTGCATGCCACCCGCGGCGCGGAAGCCGTCTGGTGGGAGGGTGAGGATACCACGGCCAACAACTTCGCCGAGCATCCCTGGCTGGAGATGGACGCGAAGGCCCGGGAAGGGCTCTCGGGGAACGACTGGCTGGCCCTGATGCACAAGCCCGACCAGGCCGCCCCGGCCGAAGGCGCCTATGCCGCGCGCTATCGCGTACGGGTCCCGGCTGCGTCGCGCTACCATCTCTGGGCCAGGGAGTGGCCCCGGCCACAGGCCCTGCCCAGCCGCTGGCGCTTCGACGAGCAGCCCTGGCGCGAAACCACCGCGGAGTACCCCTTCGAGGACCGCATCCCCCTGGCCAAGGACCGCGGCGTGGCCTGGACGCGCTACGGCGAGGTCGACCTGGCCGCCGGGGAACACACCTTCGAGCTGCGCCTCGACCCCCACCCCGGGAACGCCGCCTTCGACTGCTTCCTGCTCTGCCGCAGCCGCTTCCAACCTGCGGGAAAACAGCGGCCCGAAGCCGATGCGGAGACCTTCGTGGAGGACCCGGAAGGAGAGCGGGTCGAGGACATCGTGCGGCGGGCGAAGGAGGCCGCCGCGGCGCGCCAGGCCCAGATCGAGGAAGTCCGGCGCTCGAAGGTGAACGAGGTGAGTTTTCTGAGCGTCGGCGGGGAGATCGACGTGGTGCGCTTCGGGGCGGACTACGCGCAGGAGTTCGCGGCCCACGACGGCAGCGCCCGGGCGGGCGATCCCCTGCCGCCGCGGCACATCGCGTTCGGAGCGAACGGCTTCATCGAGTGGGCGTTGCAGGCGCCGGCGGCGGGAGACTATGTCCTCACCGTCTCGGTCAACATCGCCCGGCTGCCGGATCGTACCGCCATGCTGAAGATCCGCGAGAACGGCGCCTGGCGGGACTACGGCATCCTGGCGCAGAACGGCGAATACCACTGCCGGGTCTCCCTGGCGCCGGGGCCGGCCCGCTTCCGCGTCGAGAGCGTCGGCGGCAGGCCGGTGTACTTCGGCGGTGCCCGGCTCTCGACGCCCCGCGGCGACCCGTGGCAGGGCGCGCGGCCGTCGGTTCATCCTCGCCTGCAGTTCACCGAGGCGGAGGCGAAAGCCATCCAGCAGCGCCTCGAAGCGGACCCCGATCACCCCGTGCGGTACTACTACGACGGTCTCCTGGCGGCGGCCGGAAAACAGGTCGCGGCGCCGGCGGCGCTGCGCGACCCGCGCGGTTCGGCCCAGGCACTGAATGAAGTGGCGGTTGCCTTCGCCCTGACGGGCAGACGGGAGTTCGGCGACCGCGGCGCGGACTACCTCGACCGCCTGTCCCGGAAGGACTTCGGCCGCAATCCCACCTCCGTGCTGGGCAACGGGGAATACCTCGACGCCATGGCTTGGGGGTACGACGCCCTCTACCCACACCTCACCGAGGATCTGCGCCAACGCGTGCGTGAACGGCTCGACATCGAAGCCCAGTGGTTGTGGACCGCGGCACGCACGCTGAGCAAGGACACCATCCAAGGCTGGTGGGCCTCCGACCACGCCAACAACTGGCAGGCAGTCAGCGCCGGCGGACTCGGCATGGCGGCCCTGGCGCTGCTGGGAGAGAATCCCTCTGCGGAACTCTGGCTGCGGGAGGCCCTGACCCAGGTCAAGATGCTCATGGATGGCGCCTTCGACGCCGACGGCGCCTACTTCGAGAGCCCCATGTACCACAAGTACGCCATGGAGTACCTCACCACCTTCGCCTCGGCACTGCGCCGGACGGGCGGGGAAGACCTCTTCGAGTACCGCGGCCAGTTGCTGCGCCAGTCCTGCCTCTACAACCTCTACATGATGGAGCCGACCAGGGACCACTTCCCCGCCTTCAACGACGGCCGCCGCCTCGCCGGAAACCCGCCCCAGGCCCTCCATCCGGCAGGGGCCTACTTCGCCCGCATCGCCGCCGTCCACCGCGATGGGCTCGTGCGCTGGCTCTTCGACGCGATGTACGGCCCCCAACGCCGCTTCCCGGTCTGGAACTTCCAGCATGGGCACCCCGATTCGGTGGTCTGGTACGACGAGACGCTGCCGGTCGAAGACCCGGACTCCTCTCCGCGCCTGGCCCTGGCCCGCTGCTGGCCGGAACACGGCCGCGCCGCCCTGCGTACGGGCTGGGCCGACCCGAACGGAATTCTCTTCGCCATGGAGTGCGGACACTACGGCTCCCATGGCCACGCCGACCAGGGGAGCTTCACCCTCACCGCCTACGGCGAACACCTCGTGGACGATACCGGTTACGGCGGCTGGGAGGCCGAATCCGAAGCACACAGCGTCATCCTCATCGATGGGAAGGGACAGGGCAAAAACGGCATGCTGGGAAGCATCCGCGACTTCCTCCATACCCCCGCAATGGACTACTTCGAGGCAGACAGCACCCCCGCCTATGCACCCGCAAGCCTGGTGAAACGACACGTCGTGTTCCTGCGGCCCAACGCCTTCCTCATCGCCGACGAGGTGCGCAAGGACGACGAACCGCACACCTACGAGTGGCTGCTGCATGCCAAGGTGGGACAGCCCGGTGCCGCCATAGGAATCAAGGCTCCGGACCGGGTGACGTTCCAATGTGAGCGCGCCGCTCTCGAAATCCGCCTCTTCGGCGCCGGCCAGATGCGGACGGAGGCCGCCGAAAAGAACGGCCACCGTTTCCTCCGCGTCACAACCGCGACGCCCCGGCCCGAGGCCCGCTTCCTGGCCCTTCTCCAGCCGACGGACCCGGAAAACCCCGCCCCCCCGGCAACCGCCGTCGAGGACGGCAACCTGACGGGGTGTCGAGTCGGGGAGGACGTCGTCCTCTGGCCCCGCGCCCCCGGAGAATGGCGCTACGGTCCCCTGCGCAGCGACGCGTTCCTGGCCGTCCACCGGCCCGCGTCCCGCTGCCTGTTCGTCAAGGCGGCCCGTAATGCCTCCGCTCCTCCCCTGGGCTTCCGATCCGACGGGCCGATCACTGCCGTCCTGTGGGAGGGGGAGACGCGGCTTGTGGCGTCGGCCCCGGTCAACGTCACCTTCGCTCCGGGGTACCTGGCCGGGGCCGCGGTCTTCGCCACCGACCAGGACCGGGATGCCGCCAACGACATCCGTGTCGCGGCGGTCGACGACGGCGGCAGAGTGACGCTGCCGGCAGGGGCCTACACGGTGCGCCGATGAAGGCCCCGCCGGTCGACCTTCGACCAGCCTCAGGTTCTCCTCGATACCGCCTCCCACGTCGGCGGTCTCTTTGGATCCTGAGCGGGCCCTGGCCCGGGGGTGGCACGCAAGGAGCATCCGTCCGTGGCTGGAAACCGGCATTCGGGAATCCTCCTGGTCCTGGGTCTGGCGGCGGCGCTGGCGGCGACCGTCGCCCTCATCGTTTTCCGCGCACCCCGGGCTGAGCCGCAGCCTGCTCCGGACGCAACCCTCGATTTCCGCCGCTTCGCTTCCCCCGAGTTCCCCCTGAACCAGGGTCTGGCGTTGGTGGTTTTCCTGAGCGCTGACTGCAGCCATTGCATGGAGACCGCCCGCTACGTCGCCGGCCTCGATACGGAAGAGCACGGCACCCGGGTGTATTTCGTGATCCTCGGCGAACCCGCGGAGATCGATTCTCTCCTCCATACCCTCGGAGCACAACTGCCCTACTGCGTGGCGACACCCCTGGACTATGCCGAGTTCGCGGGCGACGACCCGCCAACCCTCTACCTCCTGCGCGACGGCCGCCCCGAGGCCCGCTGGCCAGGCAGCATCTTCCATGTCGACCTCCTGCACGAAGCCCAGAACCGGAAACGCTGAAAGAGCGGAACGCACCCGCAGGCGCAGGCAGTGCCCCCATCTCTGCACCGTTGCATCCGGCACCGGCGGCTTGGCACGACGCAGACATGCCTGCCGCCGTTGCTCCCGTTTTTCCGACCGGCGTGTCTGTTTTTGGACTTGCGCGCGTGCGCGAAGTGGTCTATCGTGATGGGTGGACGTGGCGCGACCCGTCGCAGGCCGTCAAAGACTGCGGCAGGTGCGTGTGGGTGCAGGCGTGGGAGTGTCGTACGGAACGAGGAGATGCAGAGATGAGAAAGCGTGGCGTGTTCACCCTGATCGAACTTCTGGTGGTCATCGCGATCATCGCCATCCTGGCGGCCATGCTGCTGCCGGCCCTGCAGCAGGCCCGCGCCAAGGCGCACCAGATCAGTTGCGTCAACAACCTCAAGCAGGGCGGCCTCGGGCAGTTGATGTACGTGCAGGACAACAACGAGAAGTGGATCTACCGCAACGACAACCCAAACTCGACCGCCGATGAGTTCTGCTGGAGCGGCTGGGTCAGCAACGGCCTGCGCA
>JAFGRS010000555.1 GCA_016935045.1 Lentisphaeria bacterium
GCGGCTCCGCCGAGCGCTAAGCGTCCGGGAGGCCGCATGAGGCGGACGAACGCGAGTCGCTCCGGTTAAATGGATACGCCGAACTTCACATTCTGCTGCGGTTCATTTTGCTCGCTGGGTAGGCGGGAAGGAGCGGGCGTACCCGTCGGTACGTCCCGACGGAGCCAACGACGCCGGCGGCAGTGGCAGCGGGCCTGCCCCCACAACGGACCACGGCGCAGGAGCAGCGGGGGGCGATCGAGGGTGACGATGGCGGAGAGCTATGACACTGCGGTGATCGGAGCCGGACCGGCGGGGGCCGTGGCCGCACGCCTGCTCTCCGCCCGGTACCGGGTGGTGCTGGTGGACCGGCGTTGACTGGACGGGGATTCGGGGCAGGGCGCTGCGCTGCATCGGGAGTCGGCCATGATTCGCCGGATCTTAAACAGCCCTGGAAACGGCCGGGCAGGTGTGGCGGCGGCGGCGCCGGCGTATATACTAGGAGGTTCTCCGGAATCCTGGCCCGGACGCCAGGAATGAGCCCCTGCCGGGAGTCCGACGGTGCGGGAACTGAAGATCTTCAGCGGCACGGCCAACCCGGGTTTGGCGCGGGCCATCGCGGCCTCCATCGGGGTGGATCTGGGCGCGGTGGACATCAGCCGTTTCCCGGATGGTGAGGTCTTCGTCAAGTTCGCCGAGCATGTGCGTGGCGACGATGTGTTCATCATCCAGCCCACCTGCAATCCGCCGAACGAGACCCTGATGGAGCTGCTCATCATGCTGGACGCGGCCCGGAGGGCTTCCTGCCGGCGGATCACGGCGGTGCTGCCTTTTTTCGGGTATGCCCGGCAGGACCGCAAGGACCAACCCCGGGTGCCCATCACCGCCAAGCTGGTAGCGAATCTCCTGGTCACGGCGGGAGCGGAACGGATTCTCACGATGGACCTGCACGCCCAGCAGATCCAGGGTTTTTTCGACATCCCGGTGGATCATCTCTATGCCGCTCCGGTTCTGGTGAGCTACCTGCGCGCCATCCTGCGGCCGGATGCGGTCGTGGTCGCGCCCGACTCGGGCAGCGTGAAGATGGCCCAGGCCTACGCGGACATGCTGGGGGCGGGGTTCGCCGTGGTAGCCAAGCGCCGTCTGAGCGCGGTGGACGTTGCCTCGTCCCACCTTGTCGGGGATGTCGAGGGGCGCGACTGCGTGCTGGTGGACGACCTGACCACCACCGCCGCCACCCTGATTCAGGCCGCGGCCAAGCTCAGGGAAGCGGGGGCACGCAGCATTTACGCCGCCGTTTCCCACTGCTGCCTTACGGCCGAGGGTCTGGAGGGATTGCGCCGGAGCGCCATCCAGGAGACGGTGGTGACGGACAGCGTTCCCCTGCGCGGCATGGACGTGGCAGGCACGCTGCGCGTTCTGAGTGTGGCCGCGCTTCTGGGGGAGGCGATCCGGCGGATTCACGCCGGGGAATCGGTTTCGTCGTTGTTCCGACTGGAGGCGGGGAGCGAGGGATAGTATAGTATTGGCTACGACTTTTTCGGTTTTGCTGGCGCAGCCTTCTTCCGTCTGCGCGTGCACTGGTTAAGGAATGCAACGATGAGCAGGTCCAGGACGATCAGCATCCAGGTGGAACCGCGTTCGATGGTCGGTTCGGCGGCGGCGCGTCGTTTGCGGCGGCAGGGCCAGGTCCCCGCTGTCCTCTATGGTCGGGGTATCGAGACCACGATGGTGGCCCTCAGCGGCGAGGCCGTGCACGCCGTGACGCATCACCCGGGCATGATGGAACTGGTGATCGGTGCGGCCGGCGACCAGACCAGTGCCATCGTGAAGGAGCTGCAGCGCAATCCCCTGACGGGTGCTGTCGAGCATATCGATTTTCTTGCCGTCCGGGCCGATGAGGCGATTCAGTCCGTGGTGCCGCTGGAGGCCCACGGCGAGCCGAAGGGTTCGGCACGCGGGGGCCAGCTCGAACAGATCCTGCACGAGCTGGAGATCCGCTGCCTTCCCGCCGATCTGCCGGAGTCCATCGAGATTGAGGTGAGCGACCTGGATCTGGACGAGACCATGCACGTAGCGGACCTGGCGCTTCCCGAGGGGATCAAGGCCCTGTCGGACCCGAACCTGGCCGTATTTCAGGTTCGTCTGCCGCGTGTGGACGTGGTGGCGGCGCCGACCGCGGTGGAGGCGGAAGGCGAGGCCGCGAAAGAGGAAGCGGGCGACGCCAAGGAAGGGTGATGAGCTGCCGGGGTTCCCGGCGGTGTTTCTCCGGGGCGCGTGCGGCCGTGCAGTTGCTGGCACGGTTCGCGTGGAGTTCCGGTTCCATAGTGGCAAATGGGATGGCTGCTCTCACGGGGCCGCGTGACGGCGATGGCGATGCCCGGTCTCCGTTCCTGGTCGTGGGGTTGGGAAACCCCGGTCCACGGTATCGGGGGACCAGGCACAACGTCGGATTCATGGTCGTGGATCGGCTGGTCGGCAGGCTCTCCGCCACGCTGGCGGCAGTGCCGGATCGCGACCTGATCCTGTACCGCGCCGGCGAGGGTGACCGGGTTGTGTGCCTGGTCCAGCCGCTGACGTACATGAATGCCAGCGGCACCGTGGTGAGTCGGATGGCGCACCGGCTCGGGCTCCCACCGGAGCGGGTGTTGGTCGTCGTCGACTGTCTCGATCTTCCGCTGGGCCGCATTCGCCTTCGCCCAAGGGGCAGCAGCGGGGGCCATCGAGGTGTCGATTCGGTCATCCGGGAGCTGGGCACAGACCAGTTTCCGCGTCTCCGTGTGGGCATTGGGAGACCGGAGTCCGGCGAAGCCATCGAGCATGTGCTTTCGCCCTGGGCTGCCGCGGAACGTTCCGTGCTTGCCACGACGCTGGAGGCGGCCGCGGATGCGGTTTGCCTGGCGTTGGCGGCAGGTGTGGAAGCGGCGATGAACCGCTACAACGGCTGGTCCGCGGCCGAAGACAATGCCGCGACGACACAAGGAGAGGTGAACATTGAGGACGTATGAAGCAGTATTGATCCTGGATCCGAAGAAAATCGAGGATGCCGGCGAGGCCTTTGTGAAGTCCGCCGGGGAACTGGTCGTCTCACTGGGCGGCAAGGTGCACCGTTCGGTTCCCCTGGGGCGCAAGCAGTTTGCGCGGCCCATCGGCAAGCATCGGGCGGGGGTCTACTGGGACCTGGTGGTCGATCTGGAGCCGGCGAACGTGGCCGTGCTCAAGGACCGCTACCGCCTGAACGCCGCGGCCCTGCGGCTGGAGGTCTTCGAGTACGAGGAGGGGTCCGATCCCATTCATCTGCGCGCCAGCCGTGGACGCACTGACCGCGGGGACCGCGGGGACCGTTTTGACCGCGGGGACCGCTTCGACCGCGGCGACCGCTTCGACCGCGGCGAGCGTTTTGACCGCGGGGACCGCGGGGACCGGGGCGACCGCGGTGGCCGAGGCGATTGGTGAGGAGCAGGCGTCGGGCGACCGATCCTGCCCCGGCCTCCGGCTGCCCGGCGCCCCTGGCCCCTCGACATGGCGCTCTGCCACAGCGGGCACCCCTCCCCCGGAGCCCTCGTCCGGGGCGGCGGCGTGCAACGGCAGTGTAGACGTGGTCGCGGCGCCCCGACCGTAGCATAGGCGAACAAAGGAGTACAGAGTCATGGCATCCCCCCGTACCCGACGGAAACGCCGGCGGAAGATTCTGCGCAAGAAGGTCTGCCGGCTGTGCGAAAACCGCGTGCGTCACATCGACTTCAAGGATGTGGACCTTCTGCGTCGCTACCAGACCGAGGGCGGCAAGATCCTGCCGCGCCGGATCACTGGGAACTGCTTCCAGCACCAGAAGATGCTGGCTTCGGCGATTAAGCGGGCCCGCGTGCTGGCCCTGGTCCCCTGAGGATGGGGTTTCAGAGGAGGCTGTCACGATGGCTGTTGAATTGATGCTTATGGAAGACGTCCACGACTTGGGTCGTCTCGGGGACCGTGTGCGCGTGGCCGAGGGTTACGCCCGCAATTACCTTCTGCCGCGCAAGCTGGCGGTGCCCATTACGCCCTCGAGCCTGCGCATGCTGGAGGCCAGGAAGCTGCGTTTGCAGCAGGAATACGAGCAGCGCGTGGCGGTGGCGCAGGCGATGGCCGACAAGATCGGGAAGACCTCGATCACCCTGACCGTGGAAGCTGGCGAGAACGACAAGCTGTACGGCTCGGTCGCGGCCATGCAACTGCAGCAGGCCTTGAGCGAGCAGGGTCTGGACGTGGAACGGCATGCCTTCCAGCTCGAGGAACCGATCCGGGAACTCGGCGTGTACACCGTCGAAGTGGTTCTGCACGAACAGGTCAAGGCCAATCTCAAGGTCTGGGTGGTGCGTTCCTGACCGCAGTGGGTACGGGTGCGGCGGTGATTGGCCCGGGCCTCGGCGGGGGCGGTTCCCGGTCCCGGAGGGGTCGGGGCGGTGGCCGTCCTGTCCCGCCTTGAGCGTTTGGACACGGACACATGAATCTGTTCGGACTCGTCAAGAACAGGGCCTGTCGACGGCTGCGGATCCTGCTGTGCGGGCACCCCGTACTGCGCCGGCGCTCGGAGCCGGTGCCGGCAATTACGGCGGATATCCGGCTGCTCGCCTGCCGCATGATTGCGACCATGGTGGAGAGCGACGTCGTCGGGGTTGGCCTGGCCGCACCGCAGGTCGGCACGAACCTCCGCCTCATCGTCCTCGGCACCCATGACCCCGAGC
>JAFGRS010000556.1 GCA_016935045.1 Lentisphaeria bacterium
CGGACGGCAGCGGCCCGCGGCCCCTGAGCGTGAACAACGTCAACGAGTTCGATCCGGCGCTGCTGCCGGATGGCCGCATCCTCTTCGGGCGCTGGGAGTACGTGGACAAGACCGCCCTCACCCAGCAGTCCCTGTGGACGGTCTTCCCGGACGGCACGAACGAGACGGCCCTCTATGCCAACAACATGGTGCATCCCGAGGCGCTGCTCGACCCTCGACCGGTGCCCGGGGCGCCGCACCTCGTGGCCGCGACCCTCGCTCCGCACAATGCCCCGCCGCGGGGCTGCGTCGGCATCGTGGACACGCGGCTGGGGAAGAACGAGGCCTCGGCCATCGCGAACTTTGACCGCCCCGACAGCCCGACCCACGACCGGGGCGAGTCCTGCGAGCCCTGGCCCTTCTCCGCGGATGTGCTCCTCTGCAGCGGCCGGCCGCAGGGAGCAGCCCACAACGCGATCCTGCTGGCGGACCGCTTTGGGCACCGGCGGGTGATCTACGCGGACCCCGCCATCGACTGCCATTCGCCGATGCCCATTGCCCCCCGGCCCGCTCCCGCCCGGCTGGCGGAGACCGTCGAGCCGGCGGCGGCTTCGGGCCGTTTCCTGGTGCAGGACGTGTACGAGGGTCTTCCCGGGGTGTCCCGGGGCGAGGTGGCGTGGCTGCGGGTGATCGAGGAGACATCCCGGGTCAGCCCGACACCGGGGGGAGCATTCAACCAGACCTTTCTGATCAGCGCCATCCTGGCCTTTACGGCGAAAAACTACCTGGGCGTGACGCCGGTGGAGGCCGATGGCTCGGCGTTCTTCGAGGTCCCTTCCGGGCGGGCGGTGTATCTGCAGGCCCTCGACCGCGAAGGACGCCTGGTGCAGAGCATGCGGACGTTCGTGCAGGCGGCGCCGGGCGTGACGCGTTCCTGCGTCGGCTGCCACGAGCCGAAGTACGCTGCCGCGCGGCAGCGGGGGCGGCCGCGGGCGTTGACCCGTCCGGCGAAGGTCCTCGAACCCGAATCCTGGGGCAGCGGCTTCGTGGACTACCCCGGCATGGTGCAGCCGGTCTTCGACAAGCACTGCGTGAGCTGCCACGGTGGCGAGCAGGGGATCGCGGCCGGCCTGGATCTCTCGGGCGGGTGGACGGAGTATTTCAGCATCAGCTATGAGAACCTGGTTGCCCGGCGCGAGACGCAGCTGACCGCGACCCTGATCGCCGGGATCGATTGCATGAACGGGACCTCGCAGTGGTCGGCCCAGATCCTGCCGCCGAGGTCCCACGGTTCGGGCGTCGCGCCGCTGGCGTCGGTGCTGGTGAGCGGACACAGGGGGCGCATCGGCGCCCTCAGCCGTGCGGAGCGCGACCTGGTGCTGGCCTGGATCGACTCGAACGGGACCTACTACGGGACCTGGGACTATACCCGCAACGGGCACCGCATTCGCGACTGGGATCGGCTGCGGTCGGCACTGGTCGAGCAGATGCGCCAGGGAGGGTGCATGCGCTGTCACGGCGACGCCAAGGGGAACCCCATCCTGTTCGAAAACGACTGGGTCAATCTCCAGCATCCCGAGATGAGCCGGATCCTGCGCGCGCCCCTGGCGGCGGGCGGCGAGGGCCATGGCCTGGGCCTCTGCCGGGATCGGGCCCTGCGGCCGGGTTTGGCTCGGACAGCCTTCCTGCGCACGGGCCAGTACCTCCACGCTGACCAGCCCCTCGAACGCTTCGCCCCCGTGCCCTACACGCCTCCGGATCGCGGTGGCGAGGCGGTCGTGTCGCTCGATTCCACGTCGCACCCCGTGTACTGGGCCATGCTGCGCATCCTCCGGGAGCATCGCCGCAGGGCGCTGGCCTCCCCCCGCGTGGACATGCCCGGGGCCGAGGTGATCGCGGGTGAGACCCGTGCCATGCTGCTGCCTCCGCTGCCCGTCCCGCCGCCGGCTCTCGAAGCCCGTGCCGACGAGGAGGGCGCGGTCTGCCTGGCCTGGGAACGCTCGGCCCGGACGATCGGGCTGCGGGCGGAGGTCCATCGGGGTCCCCAGGCCGCGTTCGTGCCGGGGGAAGACACCCGTCTGGCGGTAACATCCCTCTTCCGGTTCCGGGATTGCGATGCGGTCGAAGGCGTCCAGCACTATGCCCTGGTGGTGGTGCGCGGCGACGAACGTTCGGCGCCGATTCACGCCTCGGTGGTCGTGCCCCCGGTCCTGCCCCCTCCCGCACCTGGCGCGCCCACGGCCGCGGCACAGCCCGGGCATGTGCGGCTCGAATGGCAGGAGCCCGACGGCTCGGACCGTCTCTGCTACCACGTCTACCGGGCCGCAGAAGGGCACGCCGACGCGGAACGCCTGACGCCGGAACCCACCGCGGAACTCGCCTTTGCCGATCTGCGAGCCGAGCCGGGCAGGCAATGGCGCTACACGGTGCGGGCGGTCAACCGGCGAGGGGTCGAGGGCCCCCCGAGCTCTCCCGCCGCCGCCGCCGCCCTGCCGGAAATCCGGGGTCCCGTGTTCGCCGCCGGGTTCACCGCTTCCCTGGCCGCGATTGTGGCGGACGGGTCGGAGGTGTCGGGGACGGGCCACGGCAAGACCGGCGTCGTGGACGGCGCCCTGGCGCTCGCCCCGGGTGCCTTCGTCACCTATGACCACCGCCCGGACTTCGATCTCTCCCGGCGCCTGACGGTGAGTTGCTGGGTCCGGATCGAGACGCCGGCCCCGATGCCGGTCGTGCTGAGCTGCGGGGTCTGGCGGCAGGCGGGTTGGTTCCTCCAGCGCATCGGCTCGGGTTGGCGCTGGCATGTCGGCGGCCTGGATTGCGACGGGGGCGTTGGCGCGCCGGGACGATGGACGCATCTCGCCGGGATCTTCGACGGTCGCGGCGTGCGGCTCTACCAGGACGGCCGCCTGGTGCGGGAAGAGAAGGGAACCGTGGCGAACAACCCCTGGGACGGTCCCCTGCATGTCGGACAGTACAGCGGCGGCCCCGGACCCCAGTACCAGGTCATCGGTCGGCTCGCCCGCGTGGCCCTGTATGCCCGGGCTCTCGACGCGGAGGAGATCGCGACCCTGGCAGCCACCGCACCCGAGCGGGAGGCAGCCCCCCGCTAATCCCCCGTCCCCTGGAGGGCGACGCTCCGCGGAGCCGAGAGTGCCC
>JAFGRS010000557.1 GCA_016935045.1 Lentisphaeria bacterium
GTCGGCGGTGGTCCGGCCGGCAGCACGACGGCACGGCTGCTGGCGGAGGCGGGGTGCCGGGTGCTGATTCCGGCGCTGTTGAGCCGGGATGACCGCTTCTCGGGGCATCCGCGTGTCCGCTACACGAACCAGCCGCACCGGGAGTTTGTGTATCGTGCCGCGTACGAGTTGGGGCGGCACGTCCTTGGCATCGAGGTGCAGGCGGCTCTCGGGGCGCTGGCCTGGCTGCGTACGACCTCGGGCACACCGCTCCCGCTGGGGATCGCGGGATACGGCGAAGGGGCCCTGACGGCCCTCCTCACCGCCGCCCTGGACCCGGATCTGGCCGCCTGCGTAATCAGCGGCTGCTTCGGACCACGGGAGGGGCTCTGGCAGGAACCGATCTACCGGAACATCTTCGCCTACCTCGCCTCCTTCGCGGATGCGGAAACCGCGGCTCTGACCGGCGCGACCTGCACCGTCATCGTCGAAACCGCACAGCACCCCGAAACGAACGGACCGCCGCCGCCACGCGAAGGCCGCACCGGGGCGGCGCCGGGACGCATCGAGACGCCCGCCCTGGAGTGCGTCCACAGGGAGTTCCTGCGGTTCTGCGAACTCCGCAAGGGCTTTTCCCCCCGGGCTCCGGAGCCCGTACTGGTGTTCGGCGGTCCTGGCGCGCCCTGGTCCGCCGCCTGCATGGCGGCCCTCCTCGGAGCCTTGCACGTCGGCACTGCCGGCCTGTCCGGCCCCGCCGGAACGCCGGTCCGTGCGGCCCCGCTACCGGATGCGCAGGGGAGGCAGGAACGTCTCGTCGGCCAGGCAATCGCCCTCACCCAACGCTGGTTGAGGGAAGCCGAGTTCCGCCGGGACGTCTTCCAGGACGTTTCCGCCCTCCCTTCTGCCGCTGCCTGGCGGACCCGGGCGGAAGCCCTCCGCAAGCGTCTCTGGGACGAGGTGATCGGGAGACTGCCGCCGGCCAGCGTACCGCCTCGGCCCCGGACGCGGAAGCTCTTTGTCCGTGAGGGCTTCACGGCCTTTGAGGTCTACCTCGACGTCTGGGAAGGTGTATTCTCCTACGGTATCCTGCTGGTTCCGGAGGGGATCCGGCTGGGGGAACGGCGGCCGGTCGTGGTCTGCCAGCACGGCCTGGAGGGAACGCCGCTGAACGTAGTTGAGCCTTCTCCGAAGCGGGAGGCGTACGGGTCCTACGGTGCGCGCCTGGCCCGACGCGGCTTCGTGGTGTACGCGCCGCAGAACCCATACCGGGGCGGTGATGCCTTCCGTTCCCTGCAGCGAAAGCTGAACCCGCTGGGATACACCCTGTTCTCGGTGATCGTGCGGCAGCACGAGGTCGCCCTGCAGTGGCTTTCTTCCCTGCCCTTTGTGGACCCCGGCCGGATCGGCTTCTACGGCATCAGTTACGGCGGCAAGACGGCAATGCGGGTGCCGGCACTGCTCGAAGGCTACTGCCTGAGCATCTGTTCGGCCGACTTCAACGAATGGATCTGGAAGAATGCCTCCGCCTGCCACCACTACAGCTACCTGTTCACGGGCGAGTACGAGATGCCCGAGTTCGACCTCGGCAATACCTTCAACTACGCCGACATGGCGCGGCTGATCTATCCCAGGCCCTTCATGGTCGAGCGTGGACATCACGACGGCGTCGCACCGGACGAATGGGTTTTCTACGAGTACGCCAAGGCGTTCCGTTTCTACGACCTCATGGGCCATCGAGACCGCATCGAGATGGAGGTCTTCGACGGTCCCCATGCCATTCACGGGCAGGGCACGTTTCGCTTTCTGCACCGGCACCTGGCCTGGCCCGAGCCGGTCGAGGTGTCCTGAAGCCGTTACGGTTCCCTGTGCCCCACAGGAGCTTGGGAGGCGTTCGAGCGGCGAATCGCCTTACTCCTATGTCAACAGGATTGGTCCCAACGTGGAAACCCCGCCGGTCGCCCTCTGGGCGGGCATGACCAGGCAGCATCGAGCCGCGCGGCGACGGTGTCTCGGGATCGAAGGCGACGTCCCGGCAATGGAGAGTGCAATGAGAATCCTCCTTCGGCTGTTCCGGCTGACCCCGGGTCTGGTCCTCCTGTTTCTCGGTTGCCATGGTCCGGCGCGCGCCCCGGGCATCCGCGTGGAGCTTTCCGGCGATCCGGATGCCCGGGTGGAAGTCCGACACGAAGGCGACGCAACCGTGCTGGAGATCAAGAGTCCCAAGGGCATCGGAGGAGCCGAGGCGGTAGCCATTCGGGCAGGAACGTGGCCCTGGCCGCTGCTTGTCCGGCTCCATCTCAAGGGTCTGGAACACTTCGAGATCCGCAGCGAAGCACTGGGGATCGCCACCACCGTGACCAGCCATGGGACCCCACAACAGAGCTGCCAACGGGTCGAAGGACCGGACCACGGCGGCAAGGAACTCTCCCCCGACGATCCCCTCTGGCTCTCTGTTCGGGCCACAGACCGCGGGAGCGAGGTCCCCCTGCGGATCCCGCTGGAAAGGGGCGCCTTCGAGATCACCGTACCCCGGACCATGCTCCGGGACCGACCCAGGCGCCTCGAACTCCGCTGGATTGACTTCTACCGGTAGTCGGGCGACCCGAGAAGCATGCCCGCGAGGACGCTGGCGCTCCAGGATCGTGCGCGGTTCGCGATCAGGATTCGCGCAGAGCCGCGGCAAGCCCGCCGACAAAGTCGCGGCATTCGCGCAGGCGGGCCTCGGCCGTAGGGGCTTCGGCCAGCCTCCGCACCAGGGCGCTGCCGACGACCACTCCGTCCGCGTGAACGGCGACCAGGCGGGCCATCTCGGGCGTCGAAATGCCGAAGCCGGCGACCACCGGCACCGGACTCAGGCGGCGTGTCGTGTCGAGTTGGGCACTCAGGTCCGCGGGCAGTTCGGACCGCACCCCCGTGACCCCGGTCACCGTGATGCAGTAGACGAAGCCTCGGGCCTCCGCCACGATCCGTCGGACACGATCGGCCGGGGTGGTCGGCGCCAGGAGACGAATCACCGCCAGACCCGATCGCTCCAGAACCGGCTCGATCTCCGCCATCTCCTCGAAGGGAACATCCACCACCAGTACTCCGTCGATGCCCGCCCCGGATGCATCCGCCGCCAGGCGTTCGAGGCCATACTGAAGCAAAACGTTATAATAGCTGAACAGAATAAGAGGCACCTCGACTCCAGCGCGGCGGAGTTGTCGCACCGTTTCCAGGATGGTATCGAGGGTCGTGCCGGAGCGCAGGGCACGCTGGCTGGCTTCCTGGATGGTCGGTCCATCGGCCATGGGATCCGAGAAAGGCACTCCCAGCTCGATCAGATCCGCGCCGGCTTCGGCGGCCGTCGCGACAATGTGCCGGGTCGCCTCGAGGTCCGGATCTCCGGCAGACACAAAGGCAACCAGGGCTTTGCGGCCCTGTTCCCGGCACAGGCGGAATGCCCGTTCGATGCGGTTCATGCCGTCGTTCTCCTCAGGTGAGGCCAAGTTGCTGCTTGGCTTCCGCGACATTGTCCATATCCTTGTCGCCGCGCCCGGACAGGTTGACCACGATGATCCCGTCGCGGGGCAGTTTCGCTGCGCGTTTGCAGGCTTCGGCGATGGCGTGGGCGCTCTCGAGGGCGGGGATGATGCCTTCGAGCCGGCAGAGCAGGTCGAATGCCGCGATGGCTTCCTGGTCGGTGACGGTGCAGTACTCCGCTCGGCCACTGTCATGCAGGTAGGCGTGTTCCGGCCCCACGCCGGGGTAATCGAGTCCGGCGGACACGGAGTGGGTGGTTCGGATCTGGCCATGGGCGTCCTGCAGCAGGTAGGTCTTGTTGCCGTGCAGAACCCCGACGCTCCCGGCACAGATGCTGGCCGCGTGCAACCCCGTTTCGACGCCCCGGCCCCCGGCCTCGACGCCAATGACCGCGACACCCTGGTCCTCGAGGAACCCCGCGAAGATGCCCATCGCGTTGCTGCCACCGCCCACACAGGCGATGACCTGGTCGGGGAGCCGGCCTTCGCAGGTCAGGATCTGCCGGCGCGTCTCCTCGCCGATGACTGCCTGGAAGAAACGCACCATCTCGGGGTAGGGATGGGGTCCCGCCACGGTGCCGATGACGTAGAAGGTGTCGCGGACCGTGGCGACCCAGTTGCGCAGGGCCTCGTTCATCGCGTCCTTGAGGGTACCCGTGCCGCCGGCCACGGGCAACACCGTGGCCCCGAGTGCCTGCATGCGCCGCACGTTGGGGGCCTGCCGGTGAATGTCCTCGGTTCCCATGAAGACGTCGCAGCTCATGCCCAGGAGCGCGGCGACGGTGGCGGTGGCCACGCCGTGCATGCCGGCGCCGGTTTCGGCGATGAGGCGGGCCTTGCCCATGCGCCGGGCCAGGAGTCCCTGCCCGAGGGTGTTGTTGATCTTGTGGGCGCCGGTGTGGTTGAGGTCTTCCCGCTTCAGGTA
>JAFGRS010000558.1 GCA_016935045.1 Lentisphaeria bacterium
GGGGGGGGGGGGGGCGGCGGCGGGATACGCTGTGCGCAGGGGGCTATAGTGTGCAGCGAGGATCTGCATGGCAGAGGAGCTTCGGTCCATGTGCATGCCGGCGAGAGCAGCACTCCGGCGTGGCGCCGCCACTTTCCTCGCGCTGTTGGCGTTGGCTTTCGTGCTGGTGGCAGGTAGTGCGGCCGGGGAGGTGGAGGTCTTTGTGCTGTGGGGTCTGGATGGACGCTGGGATGGTCACATCGAGGTGACGGGAGGGCATCTGCTCGAAGCCGCACCCTACAGCTTCGAGGAGCAGTACGGGGATCGTTGGCTTGGGAACGACGGGCAGAAAGCCGGCTGGGAATCGGGAGTCGGGGGACAGTTTGACGGTGTGCGCCTTCGCCTGGACGGCGACGACCGCACGGTCCTGCTTCTGGTCACCCCCGGCCGCGAGACCCGGCTCACTCTCCGGGACTTCCCTGCGGACGGGGAGAATCGGCTGGTTCTGGAGGGCGATCGGCGGTTCGTGCTTCTGGGGCGCGGCGACCCGGCCGCGGGACCCAAGGGAATGGCAGGCGAATTCGAGCTTCCTCCCATCTGGCATCCGCCCGTGCCCGACTCGCCTCTGCACCTCCCGGATGGCTGGTGGCGGGAGGAGGGCACTGCGCTTGTTCTCCGGCTGCCGCGGCCGCCTTCCGGGGAAGTGCGCCTGCGGCGCGTTTCGCGGTCGGGTGTGCGCTCCGATGGCGATGGGCGGTTGTACCTCGAAGTCTTCAGGGAGGGGGGGCCACTGTGCGGTGAGGTATCGGCGTCCTTCGGGGCGCGCGATCTGGGGAGGCGTTGGGTGGATGGCAGTGTGTGGCTGGCCCTCGAACCGCGTTACGGGAGGCTTCCCGTGCGCATCGAGTGGACCGGGGCCGACGGCGCGGCCGCGGGGATCACCTGTGCGCCGCCCGCGTGTCTGGTGGAAACGCGGGGGACGCAGCTCTACCTCAACGGTGAGCCGTTTCTGGTGAAGGGTACCTATCCCCGGGACCTGAACGACGCCGATGCGCGCGACCTCAAGGATCTCGGGGCCAACGCCCTGCGGACCCATCCGGGGTGCAGCCAGGTATCCACGCACGGGTTCATGACGATCAAGGTCATCCACCGGGGTCCCGGCCACCTGTGCGCGAAGCCCATGGCCCGGGAGGTGTTCCTGGAACAGCTTGAACGATACCTCGACACGGTCCGGTCCCTGGCAGTGGAGGGGCTCGATGAACCGGACACTCTGCTGGCCCAGCTCGGGAACGAACAGGCCCGAGGCCAGGACCCCTGGCTGGGACGGTTTCCCTTCGACGGTTTCGGCAGACTCGATTACCTGCTGGCATGCGCCTACAACGTGGCCAAACCAATCTGCCCCATGGTCCCCTGCGGGTATTCGAACAACATCCTCGGCTACCGGACGCCGGCGTTCCTCGAAGTGTACGAACACAACACCTTTCTCGACCGGGACCGCGGCAACGCCTGGCCCCCGATCGAGACCTATATGGAATGGCAGGGCACACATCCCGGCAACGGTTACCGCCCCTGGATCATGAGCGAATGGGGCGCCAATGTCTACATGCCGGAGGCCTATCGCTTCGGTCCGATCTTCCCCGTCCTCGAGAAGATCCATGCCTGGAACTACCCGAATCGCTGGCGGGAGTATCTCGGCGCCGGTGTGCGTGGCGGCACAAGCTACTGTCTCTACGATTACAGCCTTGAGGCGGCCCGGCGCATGGTTGGCGGGGAATGGGATCAGGGGTTCCGCCAGTTCGGTGTCATGACGTTCGAGCGGCAGCCCAAGCTCGCGCTCTGGGAGCTTTGGCACCTGTGGCGGGATTTCGAGGCGGCACCGGTTCCTGGAGACGCGTCGGCCCTGAGCCTCACCTACCGCCGGGACTACTGGGCCAGGACCTGCCGACTCCGGGTGACCCGAACGGACGGCGCCGCCGCCGAGATCGCGATCGAGGATTTCCCCCCCGACAGCCGGCGCATCATCCGCCTGCCTGATCTGCCCTCGGTCGCCAACGGAGACGCGGGTTGGCGTTGGCGGCTGGACTACCGCACCCACGGAGGCCTGCCCATGGCCGCGACCGGGGCCTGGCCGGAGCGCCTCGAACGGGAGGACTTCCTCGAACGCCTGCGGGAACGGGACACGGTGGGTTTCCTACGGCAACTCCTGGAGGCCGACGTGTTGAGGGCGGACGGCCGTGCCGACGTCACCACCCTGGCCGAGATGACACGGGAGGACGGCGTCACCCCGGTGCTGTTCCGCGTCTCCGACGGGATTTTCTATCTGACCGTGTTCCATCGGCGGCGCCCCGGGGAAGGACTCTACCACCACGGGATTTCGGTCGAGGTGGCCGTCCACGGAGATGCGACGCGGGTGGATCCCTTGACGGGGTTCCCGAGCGGCGATCCCGTCGACGTGGAAGAGACACCCGCGGGGTTGCGCCTGAAGGATTTGCGCGTTCCCTTCTGGCCTGCGGGGTACACCTCCCGCAGCGCCGAGCCGATGGAGTTCCCGCTGTACCGCATCACGCCGCGGTGAAGAGTTGCCGACGCCACGGCGCGAGGAGACGCCGCCCCCCGGGAGGGGTGTTTTCCGGCCTCCCCGCCGCTCCCGCGTCCGGAAAAGGGGTGTTGCGCGGGGCTCCGGGAGGGGTGTTTTCCGGCCTCCCCGCCGCTCCCGCGTCCGGAAAACGGGTGTCGCGCGGGAGGAACGTCCTCCCTTCTCGACGGCTGGGGTTCTGTGCTCCTTGCCGGGCTCATACCCCCAGATTCGGCGGCAGGCAAGGTGAGCCCAGCGGGCGACGCGAAGGTCAGAACACCTTACCCGGCGGCAGCGGAATTGGCACCACGAGGCAGCCTGAAGCAGGTCCCGCGAGCCGAGGGGGGACCTTGCGCCACTCGGCCCTGCCTGCCGGCAGGCAGGTCGTGGCGCCTACCTGGCATCACCCTCATTTTCCGGTTGCGCCGGTGTTCTGAGCAGAGGTGTCAGGATGTTTGGGGCTGTGGACGGCCGCACGGGGACAATTCCGGCATGGCGTGCGCGGCCTCGTGTGCGGACGGGTCAGGGCTTGCCGGCGAAGCAGCGCACGGTGCCATCGACCCCCGCCATATAGAGGCGTCCGCGGGCCGCCGCGAGGCCGTCCCAGACGGGGATGGTGGGCAGATCGAGTTCCGCCGCGGGTCTGCCGTCGTGGCAGCGCACTGCCAGGAGTCTGCCTCCGTGCAGGCCCTTGAGGCCCTCGAGTTGCGCCGTCTGGGCGCGGATGGTCTCCTCGGCGTCCAGCGCCTGGAGGGCCGCGGGTTCGTCGAGCCTGTCCTCGGGTCCGGCCACGAACAGGATATCTGCCGTTGCCGCCATGCCGCGGACCAGGATGGGGGAGGGGTATGCCCATGCGTACGCGACCAGGGCTTCGGCTGCTGTTCCCGGCATCCGTGCAAGGAATGCGAGGCCTTCGCCGACGTGTCCCTCGGCCGCTTCGGCTCCGATCACCTCTCCGTGGTTGCCTTTGCCGGACGCGTCGCGGGCGTTGCCCCTGTCCAAGGGGAAGTGCAGGACGCAGGTCACGTTCGGCTCCGACACCGGTTCCGGCGAGGCGGCCCAGCGCCGGACCATATCCTCGGTCACGTCCCCGTGCAGAACGCGCACGTCGTCGAGGATACCCCGGAAGGGGAGGCCGCCCGCGTAGTCGCCCACCTGGCTCTCCTCATCCCCTCCCACCTGGAGTTCGTTGGCCGGGTCGCTACTGATCAGGCCGGGACCTCGGCCGACGCCCTCGAGGGCGCCGTTCACGAACACCCGCAGTTCCCCATCGGGCGCCAGAACACCCGCCAGGTGAACCCAGCCCCGGGGAACAGGAGCCTTGGACACGGCCACGGAACGCTTGCTTTTATCGGCTACTACAAAACAGCACTTGCCCTCTTTCAGGTACAGGGCATATCCCATCACGCCGCCTCCATGGGCCAGGACCACGCCGTCGGGGGAATCCGCCCGGGCCCATGCGGTGACGGCCAACGGGTGGCCGGCCGGATTGAGGGAGGCGGACTTTTTCACCCGGATCAGGGTCCCTTCCGTCTTTGTCTCCGTTGTCTGTTCTGCCGCAGCGGCCTGATGCGGCACGGCGAAGAGGTGGTGTTCGATGGGGGTGGTCCATTTGAAGTACTTCGGTTCCCGGCCGAAGCCGAAGGTGGCGCTGGGGGTCACCGAGAGGATCTTGCCTGAGGGCGTGCGTTTTCCCGCGAGGTAGTAGCTGTTCCATCCGCCCTCGAAGCTGCGGCCGTGAACCCAGTAGCCGCGGTGGAACCAATCGCCGTCCAGGAACCCGGCCGAAGCGAAGAGGTGTTTTGTCGGGCCCTCCTGCACGGCGGCATGGGCCCCCAGGGCGGCGTCATGGGGCGGGATATCCAGCCGTTTTCCCTGCATGTCGAAGACCTGGGAGCGCATATAGACGTGTTGGCCGTCCGACGACAGCACGTCGGGCAGGGCCACGGGCATGGTCAGGCGTTTGACGTGGACGTGCATGTCTTCGCCGCTGTCCGGGTCGCGTCTGTCCATGTCGACAATGCCCAGGGGTTGTCCCGTGCGCGCGTCCAGTCGGCAGTAGCGCATGCCGCCGTCGAGGAACAGGGAACGTCCCGCCACGGCATGGACGATGCCCTCCTGTATCAGGACGCTGCCGTGCACCGGCCAACGGGACTCGATTTGATCGAGGGCAACGACTCGCGACTCGGCGGGGGCGGCCCGGAACTGCCAGACGATCTCGCCGTCTCCGAGGCGCAGGCAGGTGACCCACCCGTCCGCCGCACCGAAGATGGCCGTGCCCTCGTGGATGGTGGGTGGCGAGTCGATGCGTCCTCCCGCCACGAAACGCCAGAGAGGTTCTCCGGTGGCAGCCTTCAGGGCGTGCAGCGTATGGGCATCCGTGCGCGCCACCAGGAGCACATCCTCGGCCACGCTGACGGCGGTGAGCCCCGCGCCGACGCGGACCGACCACGACTCGGCCAGCCCGGTGGGGGTGACCCGGTCTGGGGAGAAGCCGTACCGGCGCGTGTCGCCGCGGTAGGTCGGCCAGTCTCCCGGGTGGGGCCGTGCCGGTCCCGACGGCCGGCGCCAATCGTAGGCCGGTCCCCGCACGGGCAGTTCTTCCTTCGTTCCCGTGGTGGGCCGCGGCGGGGGCTGGGCGCTGAGGGCGCAGAACCCGAAGAGCTTGGTCTCCGGATAGCAGGCGCAGGCATGGGGCGGGGCGTAGATCAGGCCATTGGCGGGCATGAACCCATAGAGGCAGCCCCCGCGCACCCAGTGATTGACGGTCCAGGTGCCGTCGTCCGGGTCGATGAATTCGATCCCGGTCCTCGAGACCATGAGGTACTCCGACGTGGCCTTCCCCCGGTAGCAGCGGTGATGGAACCAGTAGGTGTCCACCGTTGCCTTCTCGTGCCGTTGGCGGACTTCGCCGGTGTGGAGGTCCAGCCCGATGGTCTCCCCGGGCAGATTGCCGTTGGAGACCCCCGCGAACCAGACCCGGTCTCCGATGACGAAGACGTCCTCGGGGGAGCTGTATCCGGATGGGGGATGGGGTGCCGACCAGAGCCGTTTTCCCGTGGCGGCATCGAGGCCGACGACGGTGTCGTTCTTGGTCGCGCCCCCGGTGGACTTGACCAGGCCGGATTCCTCCCCTCCCGCGAACAGCACGACCCCCTCCCGGACCACCAGGGTCGGAGCGAAGAAGGACATGAGGCGAGTCACCATCGGCACCGGCCCCGAGCGCCACGCCACGTCACCGGAACGGCGTTCCAGGGCCACGATCTTCTCGCCATCGTGGAAGTAGACACGGGAAGCGTCGACCGCGAGAGTCAGTGGGACGACCGCGGCCGCATGGGACCACAGGCAACGGCCCGAGGCCGCATCGTAGGCCTTCACGGCCACCGCCTCACCGGACCACCAGGGACGGTTCACCGCGGCGTGATTCGTGTACCGGTCCCGGTCCAGTTCCGGGTCCACCACGAGGTACAACGCCCCCTCGCTGTGCAGCACTTCGACCGTCGCTCCGCTGCCCTCGTAGGTGCGCAGGACTTCCCCGGTATCCGCGTCCAGGGCCGTCAGCGGCACATCGATGCCGAGGGTGGCGTAGACCGTGTCCGCCGTGGCCACCAACCGGCGCGGCAACTGCGCCGGGCCGCTCTTGAGGGGCCACAGGCGCGTCTGCCATTCGGGGATCGGCCGTTTCCAGAGCACGACCCCGTTGAAGGCCTCCCGCGCGATCAGCATCCAGTTCGAGGGCAGGATGATGGAACTGGTCGGCCCGTCGTCGAAGATGGTGAAGATGCGTCCTCCCGCCGAGACCAGGGATGACATGCTGGCCATCCGGTCATGGTGCCTGGCCCAGCGCGGCGTTCCCACCCACTGCAGGGATTCGGGCGGGCCGATGCGCGTGTCTTCCGCCACCGCGTTGTTGTCCGGTCCGTGGAGGTAATGCGTCCACTCGTCGATGTCCTCCGGCCATGGCTGGCGGAACTCGATCCACTCCCCGCCGCCGGTCTCCAGGAGCACCCCGAGCGGGGCCAGTACGCGGACCAGTTCGGCACGGGGCGCCGGCGGCCCGCCGGCATGGACGAGCAGGTTGACCAGGCCATCGGCGTAGGGAAGGTGTTCTCCGTCCCAGGGATCCGCCGCGACCCGCCCGGAGAGCCCCGCGTCCGCAAACCGCCGCCTGGCCTCGACGATGGCCGCCGCGGACCTGTCCACCCCGTGCACCAGGCGTGGCGTTTCCTGCGCCAGTCCCAAGAGCAGTTCCCCCGTCCCGCAGCCGATGACGGCAACCAGGCCGGGAGACTTCCCGGCGCGGGCCAGGATCTTGCGTGCCGTCTCCCGGGGGTCGGTCTGCCTCGGGGGAGCGGTCTGGGGGGCCGCCGCGACGGCGCCCAGGCACAGGGCGAGGGAGAGGATGGCCAGTCGTCTGCACATATCCATGGTGTTTCCCCTATGGTCGTCGTCCGAAGCATGCCCGGCACGGGTCTCCGGAGCTGGATTGCGGTGCCGGGCGGCGCAGCCGAAGCGGGTCTTCGGCACGATCCCGCGCCAGCTACTCATTGTCCCCCAACTGCCTGTACCCGCGAACCGGTGCCCGCGAGGCCCTGTCTGCGTGCCCGCACAGACAGACGCGGGCGCTTCCGACAGCCGTCAGACGATCCGTACCATAGCATCATCGGTCCCGGAACGCAGGCTGCTGCCGGCTTTCCGCAGGGCTGTTCCAAGATCCCGCCGCCACAGCCCTCGCGGCGGTGGAGCGCCGATTCGGGGTGAGGGAGTGCGGCCGCGGCCCCGCCGCGCCCTCCGATGGCCGCGCCACCGGAACCAGCCCGGCCGCGGCGCTGGGACCTGACCTGCGCTGGCCTTGTACTCACGGCTCCGGAGAGTCTTCGGGCGGCTTGCTCTCGGGCGGGTAGTGCCGCCGGGCCCAGGCCAGGGCCTCCTCGGGGGTGGTCACGCGTCCTTCGAGCCGCGCGTCCCCGACGGCCCGGAGGGTCCGCCCCAGAAGGGGTCCTTCCCGGTAGCCGGCGGCGAGCAGGTCGTCGCCCCGGAGCAGCGGTTCGAGGGGGATCGGGCGAGCCTGTTCCTGCCGGTAGAATTCGAGGGCCGCCTCGTAGGCGTCCAGCTTGCCGTGACTGCCCAGGCAGTCGATCCGATGCAGCTCGAGATGCAGAGGGAAGAACTCGTCGGCGACGAAGCGGCGACGTTTGGCCTGGCGCATGTCCCGCAGATGGACGAAGCGCATGTGCCGGCCGACGAGCAGCGAGACGGCCCGGAGGACCCGTTTGGGCCGACGCAGGCGGCGGAGGATCGCCTCGGATGCCGCGGCTCCCAGGGCATCGTGACCATGGAAGCGAATTCGGTCTTCCCGGGCGAAGGTCGCCGGCTTCGCCACATCGTGCAGCAACAGCGCCCAACCCAGGATCTCCCGTTCCGCGGGGGCTCCCGTCAGGCCGGGGGGGCACTCACCCGGCAACCGGACGACCCGGTCGTCCCACACCCCGAGCATGCACAGGGTGTGAACCCAGACGTCGCCCTCGGGATGGAACTCCGGCGGTTGCTCGACTCCGCGCATCGCCGCCGCCTCCGGCAGCACCACCCGCAGCAGACCCGTCTGCTCCAGGAGTTCAAAGCTGCGTCGGGACGCCCCCTCCGTCAGCATCCGGGTCAGTTCCTCCCCGATCCGTTCCGCGCTGACCCCGGCCACCGTTTCGGCCTGCGCCTCGATGGCCGCGCGCGTCTGCGGCTCGATCGCGAACCCGGTCCAGGCGGCAAAACGGATCGCCCGCAGCAGGCGTAGACGATCCTCGCGGAAACGTTCCCGGGGATCGCCCACCGTACGCAGAATCCCAGCCTCCATGTCCGCCACGCCGCCGACGAAGTCCAACACCTGCTCGGACAGGGGATCGTAGAGCAGCGCGTTGAGGGTGAAATCGCGGCGCCGGACATCCTCCTCGGGGCCGCTGAAGACCACCTGGTCCGGACGCCGGCCGTCCGAATAGGCCCCATCTCCACGGAAGGTCGCGACCTCGTAGGCCCCCGCCGCGGTCACCACTACCATGACGCCAAAGGCCTTGCCCACCGCGACCGTGCGCGGGAACAACGCCTCGATGGCGTCCGGAACGGCGTTCGTGGCAATGTCCCAGTCCTTGGGCGTGCGCCCCAGCAGGGAGTCCCGCACGCACCCCCCGACCAAATACGCCTCGTAACCGGACTGCCGCAGGAGCTTCAGCACCGCCACGGCACCGGGGTCACAGGCCAGGACTCGCCGCAGAACGCGGTTCATGGCAACACTCCGATGCCGCCAGCCCCCGGGAGACCGTCCGGCCCGACGGCACCCCGCGGCACTCCGGGGCGCCGTGCACTTCGCCGAGGCGTTCCGGGACCGGCGGTCGCCGAGCGCGGCCGTCAGGCGTCGGCGCGGACCTCGTCGTAGGCCGTGAGGGGCCGGTACCAGAGGTTGCGGAAGCGGACCGGGTCCTTGTGGTCCTGCAGTTTCAGGGGACCGACCGGTGGGTGCGGTTTGTACTCGGTGGCCTTGCGGTGCTGTGTCGGTCCCTGGAGTTCCTTCATGACGTGGAGCAGTATGCCGTTCTGGAAGACGGTCACGTAGGCCGGCGACAGCAGTTTCTCGCCCGCGAACCGCGGCGCGATCCAGACGATGTCGTAGGTCTGCCACTCCCCCGGTCCGCGGCAGGCGTTGACCAGGGGGGGGCATTGGCCGTAGAGTGCTCCGGTGGTGCCGTCCGCGTAGGTCCGGTTGTCGTGACAGTCCAGCACCTGGATCTCGTAGAGGCCCATCAGGAACACGCCGCTGTTGCCCCGCCCCTGGCTCTCCCCCCTGATCTCGGTCGGCTCGCGCCATTCCACATGCAGCTGGCAGTCGCCGAACTCCATCCGGGTGCGGATGTCCCCCTTGCCGGGGACGACCTCGACGGATCCCTCGCGCAGGGCCCATTCCGCCGGTCCGCCGTCCTTGCCGACCCAGTTCGAGAGGTCCCGGCCGTCGAAGAGCACGACCGCGTCCGAGGGTGGCGTTCCGGCGGCTTCCTGGGTGCTGAAGGTCCCCGGCGTCACCACCCGGGGCTGGGGGCGTTTCGCGTCGTGCACCCGCCAACAGGACCCGGGGATGAAGGGTGTATCCTCGTAGCCGGGGGCAGGCTTCGGTTGGTCGGCCATGACTGGGTCTCCTTGTGTTGAAACACTCCATGCCGATGCGGCATGGGAGATTCCCGCGCTCAATCCAGAGGCTATGGTAATGACGTGGGCCGGCAAGTCAAGACCACCAACGGCAATTGGAGGGAATCCGGCGGACACCATGGCACCCAGAGCACGCGCCAACCCGAGCCGACGCCGGGAACCAGCCAGCGCACGCCCCCCGTGCGTCCTGGTGGTCAGTCTCGGCTGCGCCAAGAACCTCGTCGACACCGAGGTCATGTGCGGTTCCCTGCTGGCCGCCGGATTCGGGCTGACACAGGACGCCCGGGACGCCGACGTCATGCTGATCAATACCTGCAGCTTCATCCGGGACGCGCGCCTCGAAGCAAGCCGCGAGATCCAGGCTGCGCTGCGCTGGAAGCGGCGGGGCCGCGGCAGGCGTACCGTGGCGGTGGCGGGCTGCCTGCCCCAACGCTCAGCGGCCGACACCCGCCGGGAGTTCCCCGGGGTGGACATCTTCCTGGGGCTCGACGATGTGCCCCGTGTCGCCGAACTCCTGACGGATCTGCTCCGGAGCGGCGTCGGGCAGGCCCACACGCCGGCAGAGGGACCTCCGACCTATCTGTACGATCACACGGCGCCGCGGCTGACCCTGACCCCCGCCTCCTATGGGTACGTCAAGATCGCCGAGGGCTGCGACCATCGCTGCGCCTATTGCGCCATCCCCGCCATCCGCGGACGACAGCGCAGCCGCTCCATCCACTCGGTCGTCGAGGAGTGCCGGCAACTGCTGGATCAGGGAGCCGCGGAACTCGACCTCGTGGCCCAGGATACCTCCCGGTTCGGGACCGACCGCCACGACGGCTCCAACCTCGCCGCACTGGTCCGCGCCATCGATGCCCTGCCGGGGAACTTCTGGGTGCGCCTGCTCTATACCCACCCTCTCCACATGACCGACGACCTCCTGGAGGTCCTCGCGGGCGCCGCCCACGTGGTGCCATACCTCGATATCCCGCTGCAGCACATCAGCACTCCCATCCTCAAGGCCATGCGGCGTGGCATGACCGGGCCCGCGACCCGAAGGCTCATGGCACGGATCCGGGAACGCTGGCCGCACGTCGCCGTGCGCACCACCTTCCTGCTGGGCTTCCCCGGAGAGACCGACCGCGACGCCGGGGAACTCCTGGCCTTCGCCGCAGAGTACCGGTTCGAACGCCTGGGAGCATTCGTGTTCTCCCCCGAGGCGGGAACCCCCGCGGCAACCCTGACGGCCGAAGCCGTGCCCCCCGACGTTGCCCGCGCCCGCAGGGACGCACTCATGACCCGGCAGCAGGCCATCGCCCTGGAGCAGAACCGGGCCCTCGTCGGTACCTGCATCCGCGTCATCGCCGATGCAGAGGAACGGCCCGGACACTACCGCGGCCGAACCGCCGCCGATGCCCCCGACATCGACAACACGATCCGCTTCCAGGGGCCTCCGGGAGGGATCCCGGGACACTTCGCCGCCGTGACCGTCACCCAGGCCTCCCCCTACGACCTCTTCGGACAGGTCGCATCCGGGCTTCTCCGCTGATCCGGCATTGCCCCCGCTACCTCTTTCCCTCCCGCGCCACGATTCCAGTGGCGCAATCCGGGCACGAGTCGCGCTCGGCTCGCGCGACCTACCTTTGCCGCCCCGATCGCAGTGGCGCAATCCGGGTAGGCGCCACGAGCCGAGTGGCGCAATCCGGGCACGAGTCGCGCTCGGCTCGCGCGACCTA
>JAFGRS010000559.1 GCA_016935045.1 Lentisphaeria bacterium
GAGGGATGGGTGTGCGCACGCGGTTCCAATAGTGGACCACGAAAAACAGGGTGATGGGGGCCGTGATCACGGTCATGTAGAAGACGATCAGGGGCAGGATCGCCAGCGACAGGGCAATGTTGTCGTACAGCGTGGTGGTCGTTCCCAGGGTCACTTCCCGGACCCGCGTCTCGGCAGCCCGGGCGGGTTCCTTCAGGCACTGGGGACAGAGATGCCGGTCCCCCATGGGCAGGTCGCACAGCTCGCAGAGAAAGCGGCCGCAGCCGTCACAGGCAACCGACGCCTTGCGCCCGGGATGGAAGAAACACCCCGCCTGGCTGTCCTCGATAATGCGCTCCCCCAGCCGCCCCCGGACAAGATCCCGGAACAGCGCCGGGAACACGGTCACGTCCAGGCGCGTCAGGCAACGCGAACAGCGCACCGATTCCTGCCCCAGGTCGGCCGGGGATACTTGCCAGGCGCACACGGGACAGTGTACTCGACCAGGCTCCACGGCAAGGTCTCCATGCACTCCGCGGGGCACCGGGTCCCCGGTCCGTTCAGGACTTGTAGACCACCCGGGTGTCGCAGATGTGGTCGTGCAGCGCACGCTTCTCGGCATCGAAGGCCGCGATGATATAGCCGATGCACAGGGTGATGCCGCTGAGCATGTCGGCGAAATGACGGCCGCATGAGCGGGCATAGGTCAGCGCGCTGCCGTCCGCACGCACCACCCGCAGTCCGCAGGCCATCTTGCCCGGCGTGGCCGCGAACTTCCCCAGGAAGAAGGTCGTGTAGCAGGCCCCCAGGGCAACCTGGATCAGCCACGCCACCACGGCGCCCGCGATGGTAACCCCGGACCCCACGTCCCCCCCGGCGGCAGCACCGATGCCCGCGAAGATCCCCTGCACCACGAGACCAATGCTGAAATTTACCCCGAACAGAATCAGACCGTCGATGAACTTCGCGGCAAAACGGATCCAGAAACCGCCATAGCGCAGCGTCCCCGGCAGCCCTACACCCTCCCGGAACTTCTGCAGCGCCATCGGCTTGCAGCCCGCACAGACCCAACGACCGGCGATGGGAATCAACTCGTCCGGGGGGAAGCTCAGACCGCATTCGGCGCAGGTCAACGCAGCGGACGGCGCCGCCGCCGACGCCGGCTGCGCCGTGCTGGGACGCAGCGGCGTCACCTCCCCGGCGCCGGCAGCCGTGCCCCCCGTCGAGAGGGCCTCGGCGTCGGCCTGGACCTGGGCGGCCTGCACCTCACGAAGGGCCTGCCAGCCGCTCATGGTCTCGTTCCAGACCAGCGTCTGCGGACCGATCCGGCCGGAATCCACGGCGCGACGGAAATCAGCATCCGCCAGAGGACCCTGCTGCCCGCCGTTCTCCACGAAATACCACGTTGCCATCGCTCACCTCACTGCGGGCTGTCGGCAGAGGAGGACTCCTGACTCGCCCTCTTTCCTGTCGCGGCTCCCCACGTCCCGGCGCTGGGAAGCGACAATTCCCACGCCGAAGTGTAACGGGCCGCCACCGCGTTTCAAGCAGTTCCCCAGGGATCGTCCCGCGCATTTCCGCGCCCGTGCAGACGATGCCGGGACGATCCGTGCAAGCCGCATGAGGCCCTGGAACAGAGCGATACCCGCCGCACGCGGCGCCGGCGTCAACCTGCCCTTCCACCCTCTTCTCCCGCCTGCCCTCCCTCTGTCTCTGCCGCCGCCTCTTCCGCGAATACCCTCGCCCGGAACACCTCCAGCCGCGCCCCGCGCCGCCAGGCCCCCGCTTCGAGCCCGGCCTTGCGGCTCAGGCGGTCCAGCGTCGTCTCCCGGCTCCAGCCCTGCTCGATGGCCACGCGGGGCAGATAGAGGGCGCCGTGCGTGCCCTTGGTAAGGACGATGCCATGGCTGCCGATCTCGAACTCGGCCGGGTCCTCGATGGCGCGCCGCGGTCCCAGTACGGAGACCTCGAAGCGCACCTCGGCGAGTTCCCCCGCGCCGAGGGGCGCAAAGCGGGGATCCGTGAACGCGGCGTTGCGCGCGTTCTCGATCACATCCTGGAACAGCGGGAGTTCGGCGCTGAGGGACCCCATGCAGCCCCGCAGTTCCCCGTGCCGGGTCAGGGTCACGAAGGAAGCCAGGGGTTGACGCACGCACTCCGGCAGGGACTCGGCCGGCGGCGCCCGGAAGGCGGGGCCCAGAAGGTCGCCGCGGACGGCCTCGCGAGCCAGGCGCAGGAGCGTCCTTCCCGCCTCCCCGCCGATGGCCGGCGGGCCGCCGTGGGCTCCCTCTTCCTCCGCCTCCGTGAAGGCGATGGCCGCATAGCTGACGCTGTGCGAATCGTCGTGTTCGAGACGACCCGAGGTGGTATAGGCAAGCAGGCGTCCCGTCCAGGGCGCGGCCATGCGCCGGCGGATGGCGAGCAGAATCTCGAGGGCCGCGGCTCCGCACACGGTAGCCCCGGTCTCGGCGATGTACCGGTGCAGACTCTCGGCCGTGCCGTGGAGGACTTCCCGCACCGCTCCCAGGTCCAGTTCCTCGAGCCTCTCCTGTATCCGGGAGCGGAAGGGGACATAGCCGAAGCCGGCCCCGTAGTGGGTGAAATCCGTGCTCACCAGCCACAGCGTCCGGGCATCGGGAAAGGCCCCCGCCAACCTCCCGCCGATCCGGTCGGCATCCCCTGCCGCAAGCTCCCCCACCAGCAGCGGAACCAGCGCTGCCCCGGGCAGAACCGTCTGTAGGAAAGGAACCTGCACCTCGATGGCATGCTCGCCCTCGTGGACGTCGTCCCGAACCGAGAATGGACCGCCCCCCGCGGCCAGCAGAGCGCAGGCCCCACGGTCCACCGGCATGTCCCCCAGGGGCGTCCGGAACGC
>JAFGRS010000560.1 GCA_016935045.1 Lentisphaeria bacterium
CTCGACTCGCTCGACTCCCCCTCCCCGGCCCGTCGCCGGCGGCGCGCGTCTGGGGCGGCCGCTTCATTGTCTCTGCGCATCCACGCGGAGGACCGCTCCGGCAAGGGTCAGGACGCGGACCTCTTCCGGGGCCAGCGTCAGGGGAGCTTCGGCACCGTTGCCGCCCGGTGTCGTGGCGAGACCGAGGGCAGCCGCATCGATGTGGATGCGGCTGGTCTGGGCTTCGTCGCTGTCGTTGAAGGCGGTCAGGTACAGGGGTCCGCCGGGGCTGCCGAAGCGTTCGAGGTACACCTTCGGGTTGTCGCTGCGGGCGTGGGTGACGGGTTCCCATCCCGCGGCACTGAGGGCGCGGATGACGGGGAGGAAGCGGCGGAAGAGGGGCCGGTCGCGCTCGTAGAGTGCGGGCCGGGTCCAGTAGGGGTCGTCGGCCGCATTGTGACTGAAGAAACCGGGGAAGATGCCGTAGGCGAGGCAGCGGCTGAAATAGCGTTCGACCCAGGCCGGTTCGAAGGTATCGAACACGGTGTTGAGCAGCAGCAGGTACGGGCGCCGGCAGCAGAGTGCGCGGCGGTAGTTCATGACGGCATCGGGATTGGGCGTGTAGGCGCCTCCCGGGGCCCAGTTGGTTTCCGTTCCCATGATATCGAGCCAGGCGGCGCCCCAGGGGAAGCGGTGCGGGGTGCTGTTGGCGAACATCATGCGGTCCTCGGCCCACATCCGGCGGGCCACCTCCCGGGTGAATTCGAGGGTGTTGAAGATCCCCAGCTGGCAGACCCGTCCCTCGCGGTCGAACACCAGTGGGATCTCGGCGCCGGCGAAATGCTCCGCGCGGTAGTTGCGTTCGGCGGCGGCCATTTCGAAGGAATCGATGTAGGTGCCGTCCAGCCGCGGCGGCGGGGCGGCGCCATTGTCCCCGGGCTCGAAGCCGTCCTGTCGGATCCGGTTGGTCTCGTCCCCCTCCTGGACGAGGGAGGCGTCGTCGAACCACACCGTGCCTGCGCAGGGCGCCCGGAAGAGGAGGTGGAAGCTCAGGGAGCGGACCGCTTGGGCCGGTTCGAGGCGTTGTTCGAGGAGCTGCCAGTCGTGGGTCCCGGTTCGGGCTGCGGCGACGAACCCCCAGCCGGGCGTCCCGTCGGCATAGACGAGGTCGATGTAGAGGGAGTAGTTGCTGCTCGGCGTGCCGCTGACCTTTTCGGCCCGGGTCCAGGCCCTGGCGGTGAGGGGTCGCGGTTCGGTCTGCCCCAGGACCACGGTCTGGGTGGCGCCCTGGCCGGGCCCGTCCCCCGCACGTGTGAGCCGTGCCGCACTGGATCCGTTCCTGCCCGCGCCGGGCACGATTTCGTAGCCGGCATCCCATGGACGCCAGGCCGTACGCTGTTGTCCGGCACGTTCCACGGCCCGACGGATGGTCCCCCACTCGTGCTCGAACTGGGTGACCGAATCCGCCGTGCCGCCGGCGGCCGCATGGGGACTGGGATTGAGCAGATAGAGGGCCCCGTCGCACCAGGGGGCCTTGACGATCCCGCCGGACCATTCCCCCTCCTCGGTCACGATGGCCGAGGCCAGGGCCGCGCGCATCGCCGGATCTCCGGCCGCGGCCCGTTCGCGGACATGGGCCCGGGCGCGCGCGTCGCTGCGCTCCATCCCGGCGGGCATGGGCACCCACAGGCTCATGGGCTCGACGTAGACGAAGCTGTCGATCCCGTGCTGCTCGTCAAAGGCCACGTTCGGCGCCCCCTCCTGGAACTGAAAGCCGAAGTCCTCGAACCCCTTCACCGTGGCGATGTCCGTGAAGGGCATCCAGATGCCCTCGCCACGATTGCGCTTCGTAAAGCATTGCGGAAGAAGACTATAGTACCGCTCCAGCGCCGAGCGGAAGCCCCAGGCGGGATCGCAGGGGTAGAGCATCACCGCAAAGGACGCCCGTCCGGGAGATGCCCGAACCGCCGGCGACAGCCCCAGGTCGACCGCGGCCACGAACTCCGCGGATGCGGGCGCATAGGCAAAACGCCAGAGTCTGGGGACATCGAGGGGCGCCGCGAGGGCCAGGGCCCGCTCGGGGCCGCTGACGCAGGCCAGGGGATAGAGCGAGGCCATGCCGTTGGCGCCGGCGCCGATGGCGGTCCAGCGCTGGAAGGCGCCGTTGCCTTCGATGCGGCGTCGGGTCCGCTGATCGTCATGCCAGTCCCATCCCTGCGCCGGAACCGCATGGGTGCAGTAGACGGTGACGGCCCGTTCGCGGCCGCTCAGGTCGCGGATCTCGCCGTCCAGCCGGATGCCATCCCCGGCCCGGGTCATGTCCGCGGTGATCTCCAGCTCGAGGGCAGCCAGCGTGGCCGACCATCGGCGGCCAGCGGGGATGGGTGCCTCGACAAAGCTCTCGGGCTGCAGGAAGTCGGATCCCGCGGCGACGTCCCGCAGGAAGAGTCCCAATCCCAGAGCGGGGAGTTCCTGCAGCCTGATCTCGGCGGCCTGGGCAAGGGTGTTCACCGGCACGGCATCGAAGGTGTGGGCCTCGCCGGGACCGCTGAGTTCGCGGAGGCCGAAGCCATCGAACCAGGCGGTGCCGGAGCGTCTGCGGAAGATGCCGTGCACCAGGACCGTGCGGACCGGCTTCTCGGGGACGACCAGGACCGTGCGCTTCTGCCAGTCATGGGTGCCGGGGCGAAAGGGAGCGATCTGCCCCCAGAGGGGCGTCCCATCCATGTATTCGAGATCCAGGTAGAGGGAGTAATCGCCGTTCGAGCCGCCGCTCACACCCTCCGCGCGACTCCAGCAGGTGGCCAGGATGGGCACGGCCTCGGTCTGGTCGAGCCGGACTTCGTAGGTCAGCCCGCGGTGTTCCTCGGGGCTGTCATTGCGGCAACGGGCGCTGCGGCGCCCGTCGTGGCGGACCTCGGCATCCAGGCTGTAGCCGCGCTCCCATGGCCGCCAGCCGCGCGCGGCTCCCTCGGCGTGTTCTTCGAGGCCGCCATTCGTGATCCGTTCCTCCCCGGCCGCCGCGGCCTGGGAGAGGCTCCGCTTCAGGACCCGGTCGGCCGCAGCGAGCCCCGTAGAGACCAGGAGAAGACAGAAAGCCAAGGTTGCGGCCTTCATGGCAGGCAATCTCCCGTTCCGTCTGCTCTGAACAGCAGAACTCGCCGGCAGGCGCAAGGGGAACGCCCATTCCCGCGGCGTTCCCGCCGGCGCCGCGAGCCGAGCGCCGCCGGCTCCCGCCCGGTACTCGGGATCGCCCTGGCCTTGCCCTCGAGGCTCACTTCTCCGGCAGGCCATGGCGGATGCCGTCGAGGTGGCTGCCGTCGGCGGCGCGCACGCGGGCGCAGACTCCCCAGCCGCCCTGTCCCTGGGTGATTTTGAGGAGTAGGGTGTTGGCTCCCTGGCGCAGGCGGATTTTGGCCTTGTCGTCGCCGGGTCGAACGGGTCTGGCGGCATTGTTGCTATGGGCCACTTCCCCGTTGAGCCAGGCCTTGATGCCGTCGTCGCTGCCGATTTCGAGTTGGGCCTCGCAGGCCTGCTCCGCGTGGATGAGGCTGCGGACATAGGCCGCGCGGTGGTCGCCGCCGTAGATCTTGCCGAAATCCAGTTCCCAGGGGCGTTGCGGGTTGGGGCCCGGAGGCGCCGGGCGCCAGCCGTCGAAGTCGGGTTTGGTCTCCGGGTCGAAGGGAAGGTCGAGAAGCTCCGCGCCCTCCTTGCCGGCGACCAGGAAGGGCCCGCAGGTCTCCCAGGCAGGGATGAAGTCCTCGGCCGCCTCGAGGTCCGTCAGGCGTTGGCGGACGCGTTCCCTGAGGTCCGGAGCCGCGGCCTGGGCGATGACGGCTTCGAGGATGGGCTTCTCCTGGGCCGGGAGTCCCCCCGCGAGCCGCAGTGCCTCGAGGGCCGCCTCCGCCTGCCGGTCCCCCCCCGCCACGCTCCGGCGCGCCACCTCGAAGAGGCGCGGGTCCCCCGGGGCCACCGCCTCGGGCAGCGGCGACCCGTCCGCGGCCCGCAGGCGTGCCGCGCCCGACCAGTTTCCTCCGGTCTGGCTGACCTTAAGGAGGATGGCATTCCAGCCGGCAGTCAGGGCCACGGCGGCCGTATCCTGGGCGGGAGCGACGGCGCGGTCCGCGTCGTTGACCAGTGCCTCCGTGCCGTTGACCCAGGCTTTGACCCCGTCGTCGGAGCCGACTTCGAGGCGGGCCCGGGTACTGTCCGGCACCCAGGCGAGGGTCCGCAGGTAGGCGACGCACTGGCTGCCGCCGAGGATCACGTCCAGGGGCACATACCAGGTTTTTCCGGGTTCGCTGCCGGTGGCGACCACTCTCCAGCCCGGGTCTTTGGCGGGTTCGGTCTCGGGGGGGAAGGGGATGGGGAGGAGGTCTTTTCCGGCCTTGCCCTTCTGGGTGTAGGGACCGGCAAGGAACCAGCGCTCGATGTAGCCGTCATAGGTATCGATCTGGCCGAGCAACTCCCCGGCCCGGGCCTTGGCCGCCTCCCCCGCCTCGGCGCCGAGGACCGCCTGCAATCCCTGACGTGCCGCGTCCGGCAGCGTCCAGCGAATGGCGTCCGCAACCTGGTTCACCGCGACGGCCGCTTCGGCCGCCAGGGCCGCATCCGGCAGGAAACTCCCCGCCAGTTCCATGGCGCCCGGGTGGGGGACTTCCCCGAGACCGGCCAGAACCAGCTTCTTCTCCTCGGCGCGCAGGTCGGCGGACAGGATGCCGCGGTAGAGTGCCACTTTCTCCTCCGCGGGTGCGCCGCAGACCTCCCGCACGAGGCGGGTATAGCCGCGCAGGGCGAGGACCTTCGGGAGGATTTCCGTTTCGTCCCGGATGAGCGCCCGGAGATCGTCGGCGACGCTCATGTCCGGCCAGTCCCCGAAGGCCCGGATGGCGGCCAGCCGGATCTCCGCATCCGGGTCCGCCGCGGCGGTGCGCACGGCCTGGGCCGCCCTCTCGCCCCCGAGCCGGCCGAGGGCGCGCAGCAGCAGGGCCCGGGCGGGTTTTCCGGCCGTGCGGATGGCCGCCAGGATCGGTTCGCTGAGCAGCTCCACCGAGGCGGTACGACGACTGACTGCCACGATGGCCTTCTGGGCCGTCTCCCGTTCAGCATCGCTGGGGGCCGCCAGGAGCAGATCGACCAGGGCGCTGCCGTGTTCCGGCGCCGCGAGGGCCCCGAGGCCGTCGAGGGCGGCGGTGCGGACCGTTTTCGCGGCGTCGTTGCGGGCGGTCTGGACCAGGGTGTCGACGGCGGCGGGCGAGCGTCGGACGGTAAGGGTATGGACGAGGTCGGTCCTGGCGTCTTCGGCCGCGGTCTTCAAGGCCTCGGCCACGGCCCGCACCACGGCCGCGTCGCCGGGGAGTAGGGCCAACGCGTTCCTGGCCGCATCGCGCACCGCCGGTGTGCCCGCGGGGATCAGGCGGACCAATTCCGGGGCGGCCCGTTCGTCGCCGAGTCTCCCCATGCCGTCGATGGCTGCCAGGCGGACACTCTCGTCCTCGTCCGCCGCCGCCGCCGCGAACACCGGAAAGGCCTCCGCATAGTGCGCCTCGGCCAGGACACTCAGCAATTCCGCCTTCAGCCCCGGGAGCGCGGACGCAATGCGCCGGGTGACGGCCGGCACCACCACCCGGGCCGGCATGCTGCTGAGGGCCATGCGGGCCGCGCCCTGGATCTCGGCGTCGGCGTCTTCGAGGAAGCCGAAGAGCGCCGGCAGTTCGTCGGCGCCGCCTGCCCGGCCGATCCCCAGGATGGCGGCGCACTTCTCGTGCCGGCTGCCCCCGAGCAGGTCGCGGTACACGTCCAGGGCTTCGCGGGAACGGCCGTCGGCGCACAGCCTCTCGGCGATGCAGAGTCGTGCCTCCCTGGTGGCCCGGCCCAAGGCCTCGGGTTCCCGCCCGCCGGCGTTCGCCAGCGGGGCCAGGGCCGCCGCGTCCCCGATCCGCGCCAGCGACTGCACGGCGGCCAGACGGACAGCGCCATCCGCATCGCCCAGGAACCGGCTCACCGTCTGCGCATGGCTCCCATCCCCATGGTAGCCGATGGCCTGCAGCAGGGCTCCCCGCCAGGCCGGGTCGGCGGCGGCCGACAGCTCCCGGACCAGGGCCTGCCCGGCCTCGGGGGTCGGGTTCGCCGCGAGGGCACGGCGCGCCTGTTCGCGAACCGGGAATGCCTTGTCCCCGAGGGCCGCGGCCAGGGCCGGTACGGCGGCCTGGCGGCCGATCCACTGCAACTGTCCCACCAGGAACAGCCGTGCCGTCTCGTTGGCGTCCGGGCTCGAGAGAGCCTCGCCCAGGCCACGGCACATGGCCAGCCGTTCGGCCTCCGCGCCCGGACGTCCCGCCTGCCAGCAGCGTTGCTGCAGGGACTCCTGGGCCCGCTTGCGGACCTCCATGTCCGGGCTGCCCACATCCTGGAGGACGGAGAGGACGGCCCGGGGGCCGGCGGCGGCAGGGTCCGCTGCGTCCTCGGCTGCCTGCAGACGGGGGGTGAGGGCGGCCGAGACGGCCATCGTGACCGCCAGCAGGACTGCCGGGGCAGCCGTCGAGCCGGACCGGGGGAACGTGCAGTTCATGGGTCGTACCTTTCCCTGTACCGCAGGGGCTGCGGCTACCGGTTTTCAGCCAACGGGACCTTCAGGCCAGGACCCAGGGGGCGCGTTTGGGGCGGTCGAGCCAACGGGATGCCTCCGCGTCTCCCTGGATCTGCTCCGTGCCGGGGTCCCAGCGCAGGGGACGTTTGAGCCAGTAGGCGATATTGCCGAGGTGACAGACGGTGACGGAGCGGCAGCCGATCTCGACATCGCAGATGGGACGGCGCCGGGTGCGGATGCAGTCGAGGAAATTGCCGCGGTGGTCCCGGCTGTCGTAGAGGTGCACTTCCCCGGCCTGGGTGGGGGTGTCCTTGAGGGACTCGGGCCAGGTCTGCAGGTAGCCGCGGTTGACTTCGACGCGGCCCTCGGCGCCGGTAAACAGCACGCCGTTGCTGCCCCCGCCGTGGGTCACGACCACGCCGTTCTCGTAGAGATAGGTCAACTTGGTGGTATCCCTGCCGTCGGGAGGGATGATCCGGGTGGGTCCGCTCTCGTCCATTCCCATGGCCCACTGGGCAATGTCGAAGTGATGCGCGCCCCAGTCCGTCATCTGGCCGCCGGAGTAATCCCGGTAGTTGCGCCAGTTGAAGGGATGGATGGCGGAGTGGTACGGCCGCCAGGGGGCGGGACCCAGCCAGAGGTCCCAGTCCATTCCCTCGGGAACGGGTTCGGCCGGCAGGTGGCAGCTCTCCGACGGGCCGCCCACGTTGACGTTGATGTGGGTCAGGGCGCCGATCCGGCCGTTGCGCACCATCTCGCAGGCAAAGCGGAACTCGCGGCTCGAGCGCTGCTGGCTGCCGGTTTGGAACAC
>JAFGRS010000561.1 GCA_016935045.1 Lentisphaeria bacterium
TCCGCTGGCGCGGGGGGAGTCGGCCCAGGTGCAGGCCCGGTCGCAGGCGCTGTTCGCGGAGCAGGTATCGCGGGCCGCCGGGGAGGCGGGATCGTTCACCCATTGGGTGGCGGGGCGGCGGTCGGGTCCCACGGCTGCCGCGGTGACGGATTTCCGGCTGTATGCGGAGGCCGTCGAGGAGGCCCTTGCCGGGGCGAGGCTGACGGTGGTGACGGCGGGGGCATCCAGGGCACGGCGAGGGGTGACGCTGGCGGCGCCGGGGGCGTTGTCCTTCGGCGCGATCGGGGGGACGGAGGTCGCGGCGCCGCCGCAGGCCTCCGAAGGTGTTGGGGAAGGCGACGTGAGGGAGTAGGCGGATGGCGCGGGCGCGAGACGGCATCGGGTGTGCATGCGAAAGGTGCGGGGCATGATCCGGCGACGATACCGAACCGTGCTGTGGGTTGCAGGCGTATGCTGCGCTCTGTGGGGGCTGTGGCGTTGTTTCGTTACGGTGGACGAAACGGAAACCGTCATGGTGACCCAATTCGGGCGTTACGTGGCGACGTTGCGGGAGGCCGGTCTGCACCGGAAGATGCCCTATCAGTCCGTGATGCGCTTCGATCGGCGTCTGCAGGTGTACGATCCACGGCCGTCGGAATTCCTCACCAGCGACCCGAAGAACATCCTGCTCGATGTCTATGTCTGTTGGCGGATCTCGGAGCCCCTGGCGTTCCTCCAGCGCGTCACGGACCGCGCCGGCGCGGAGGCCCGCCTGCACGACATCGTCTGGGCCGAACTGGCTGCCGCCATCGGTCGCTGTCCCCTGGCTGCCCTGGTTTCGGACCAGGAAGGGGAGATGGATGCCGCGAAGGTCATGGCAGGCGTCCGGGACCGTTGTCGGGAGCGGGTGGGCCAGGTCCCGGGGCGGGAGGACGGGGAGTCCTTCGGCATCGAAATCGTGGACGTGCGCCTCAAGCGGGTCACTCTGCCGGAGCAGAACCGGCAGAGTGTTTTCGACCGCATGCGCGCCGAGCGGGACCGCATCGCCCGCCAGTACCGCGCCGAAGGCGAAGAGGAAGCCCTGAAGATCCGCGCCGAAGCGGACTGGGAGAAGAGCCGCCTGCTGGCCGAGGCGCGCCGGGACGCCGAAAAGACCCGCGGGGAGGCCGCCGAAGAGGCGATTCGCATCTACGCCGAAGCCCACGGCAAGGACCCCGAGTTCTACCGCTTCTACCGTTCCCTGGAATCCTACAGGAAGATCCTCGGGGAGAAGACGACAGTGATGCTCGGGGCCGATTCGGAACTGATGCGCTACCTCGTCGACCCGCGAGCTGCCGTTGACCACACCCCGGACGCGCCCCGGACGCTGCCGGCACAGGAGCCCAAGCCATGATCTCCAGCGCCGCTACACCGCGGCAGGGACCCGAACCGCCGGCTCCCGGGCAGGTCGAGGGGCACGGGCACGGGCATGGGCAGGAGGAGGGGCACGGGCACGGGCACGCGCATGGGCAGGAGGAGGGGCACGGGCACGGGCATGGGCACGGGCACGGGCACGGGCATGGGCACGGGCACGCGCATGGGCATGGGCTGATGCGGGGGGTGGGGCGATTGTGGCCGTTGTGGGGCTGCCTGGGGCTTGGGGTCTGGTTGTGTTCGGGGGTACGGATCGTCGGTCCCGCGGAGCGGGGGGTCGTGCGGCGCTTTGGGCGGGTGGTGAATGACCATGTGCGCTCGGGTCTGCATGTTGGCTTACCGCTGGGGATCGAGCGTCTGACGCGGGTGGAGATGCGCAAGGCCCGTCGCGTGGGGGTGGGGTCGGAGGCCGCGGATCGTGTTCTGGGGCTTCTGCCGGACCCGTCATCGAGTCAGTATCTGACGGGGGACCGGAACCTGGTGGATGTGCAGCTCTCGGTGCAGTACGTGGTCCTCGATCCGCGTGCCTTCCTCTTTGGGATCATGGATCCGGACGGGGTGGTCCGGGGCGCCTGCGAGACTGCCCTGACGGAGGTCCTGGCCGGGCTGTCCGTCGACGACGTCCTGACCCTTCGCCGGGCCGAGATCCAGCACCGGGTGCGGGACGAGGCGCAGGCCCTGCTGCAGGCGGACGGGGCGGGGGTGCAGATCGTCTCGGTGACCCAGGAGAGGGCGGCGCCGCCGGAGAAGGTCGCCGATGCCTTCCGGGCGGTGACCAGTGCCCGGGCCGACCGGGATCGCCTGGTGGCGGAGGCGGAGGGGTATCGCGAGGACCTCATGCCTCGCGCCCGGGGGGAAGCAACGACGATTGTGCGGGCCGCCGAAGCGGACGCCTACGCGACGGCTGCCCTGGCGCAGGGCGAGGCGGAGGCCTTTGGGCGGATCCTCGAGCAGGCGGGGCACTCCTTGGCCCTGACGCGGGCGCGGCTGCACGCCGAGGCGATCGAGGGGGTGCTGCGTCGGACGCGCAAGGTGGTGCTGGCGGACGACGGCATGGAGGTCCGGTTGCTGGAGGCGGAGCCATGAGGGAACGGCTCCTCCCCTGGATCGTGTTGGCGCTGGTTGGGGCGGGGGTGTTGGCATTCCGTCCGCGGTCCGTTTCTTCGGGACCGGAGGCCGTGGTTGAGGCCAGCTTTGCGGCTGCCCGGGCGGGGGACACGCGGGCCTATCTGGCGTGTTTTTCCGCGGCTCTGCGGGGGGAACTCGAAGCGGCGCGGCAGGAGTTCGGGGAGGAGCGTTTCCGGGACGGTCTGCGGCGGCGTGGGGCGGCTGTCAAGGGGGTGGCCCTGGCCCGGGTCCCCGGCAGCGGGGAGGACGCGGACGAGGTCGTGCTGACGGTGGAGTCCGTGTTCGGCGACCGCAACGAGGAACAGGAGTACCGCCTGGCGCGCCGCCGGGGACGCTGGCGGATCGCGGCGATGGGCCCGGCACGAACCGTGGGGATGCCCATTCCCTACGGCTCTTCGGTCATGCCCGGAGAGCCGCAGCAGGGGTCCGAGGTCACCCCGTCCAAATCGGCCCCTGAAGCGGCCGGCGAGTGACGACGGGCCTCCCCGTGCAGTGCCTGAGTGGAGTCTGCCGCCAACGAGACCATGATGCTCGCGAGCATCCCCGGGCCTGGAGAGCGTACCGCGAGCCTCCCCGGCGTTGACTCAGGCATTTCCTCCCCGTGGGGGGGGTGCCGGGGGTCAGGGCTCGGGCAGGCGGTCGTGAGGCGTGCCGGCCCCTCACCGCTGGACGAGGGTCTTGGCCTTGCGCACGAGTTCGAGGAACTCGGTTCGGTTGCCATGGGGGTCGTGTCGGGCCGCGGGGGCTGCCAGTTCGAGGACCATATCGAGGCCCGCTTCTCCGGCGTATGGGGAGTGGCGCAGGACCATGCCGAACAGGGCCACGGCGGAGGCGAACTGGAAGTCGTCGGGGGTACTCTCCCAGGAGCGGCTGTCGTCGGGCACGGGGATTTCCTGGAGTTCGCTGGTATCGGCATCGGGTTGCTTGTGGCGCAGTTTGACGGTCAGCAGTTCGTTGCCGGCCGCTGCAGCGGTGATGGTTCGCGGGGTTTGGTAGCGCAGTCCGTCCACGCCTGCGATGCCGGCGGGGGGCTCGGTCCCGGCGGGCACGACTTCGTAGAAGGCGGTGACGGTGTGTCCCGCGCCGATTTCGCCGGCGTCCTTGGTATCGTCGTGGAAGTCCTGGTTGGCCAGGATGCGGTTCTCGTAGCCGATCAGGCGGTAGGCGGTGACGCGGGTCGGGTTGAACTCGACCTGGATCTTGACGTCCTTGGCGATGGTATGGAGGGTGGCGCCGACCTGTTCCACGAGGACCTTGCGGGCTTCGCGTTCGGAGTCGATGTAGGCGTAGGCCCCATTGCCCCGATCCGCGAGTTGCTCCATGGTGGCGTCCTGGATATTCCCGGTGCCGAATCCGAGCACGGTGAGGAACACGCCGGTGCGGGCCTTTTCCTCGATCATGCGGGTGAGGCTGCCGCGGTCCGTCACACCCACGTTGAAGTCGCCATCCGTTGCCAGGATGACCCGGTTGATGCCCCCTTCGACGCGGTTCTCGGTGGCGACCCGGTAGGCCAGCTCGATGCCCGCGCCGCCATTGGTCGAACCCCCTGCCTGGAGCCGGTCGAGGGCCGCGAGGATCTCCCCCCGGTTCCCGGCCGGAGTCGAGGGCAGGACCAGACCCGAAGCCCCGGCGTACACCGCCATGGCCACGCGGTCGCTCTCGCCGAGTTGATTCACCAGCATCTTCATGCCCTGCACGAGGAGAGGCAGCTTGTCGGGTGGACGCATCGATCCCGACACGTCCACCAGGAACACCAGGTTTGCGGGGGGACGGGCGCCGGGCTCCGGGACGCGCCCCTTGAGGCCGATCCGGACCAGGCGGTGCGCCGGTTTCCAGGGACAGGACGCCGTATCCGCGTGCACGGCGAATGCCTTGCCGTCCCGGGGCGGAGGGTAGTCGTAGCGGAAGTAGTTGACGAGTTCCTCGATGCGCACGGCGTCGGGGGGAGGCCGCTGGCCGTTGCTGAGGAAGCGGCGCAGGTTGCTGTAGGAGGCGGTATCGACGTCGATGGAGAACGTGCTCAGGGGTTCGTCGGCGACGTTGCGGAACGGGTTGTCGCGGATGTGGTCGTAGGCTTCCCGATTGGGGGCCTGGTCTTCGGTGACGTCTTCTGCCAGCCTGCGCGCGGGGGCTGCCTCGCGTTCGGGGGTTGCTTGGCCAAGGGCGAGGAATGCGTCTGCCATTTCTCGTCGCACGCGAACCGGCGCGACGGCTTCGGGTTTGCCTGTCAGGCTGGGCATGGCTGGCCGTTCGCCGCCCGCACGGGAACGCGCTGGGGCAAGGCCGTTGATGACGTCCGGGGTGCGCATGGACCACGTTTTGGCGGCGGGTACCGGCCCCGGGACGCCGCCATGGGCTCCATCTGCGGGGGCGGCGACGATGGCCCGGATGTCGTACGCTTCGGGTGAGGCCGTCGGGGCCGGGCCGGCTTCCTGCGCCAGCGGGCGTTCCACGGCGGCGGCGAGGTCCTGCCGCAGAGCGGGCGCCGTGAGGGACTCGGCGGCAGCGGTTGGGATGGCTCGCTTCTTGACCTCTTCATCTCCGGCGGCCCCGGGCGCAGGGGAGAGGGCCATTTCCAGGGCGGCCCCGGGGCGAACCCGGGCTCTCCGCCAGGTGTGGGTGGCAAGAACGCAGACCAGGCATGCCGCGGCGGCGGCGCCGGCGAAGGCGAGGAGGCGCCATCCCCGGACGCGTGCAGGGGTCGGTCTCCGGCCGGCGGCGCGGTGGATGGCGGCGCGCTGGTCTTCGGTCAGGCAGGGGGTTGCCTCGGCGGCCAGGCCCTGGCGCAGGGCCGCCGCGGTGTCGCGGATGGCAGCCACTTCGTCCCGGGCACGGGTGTCACCGGCCAGCAGCAGCGCGAACTCCTCGGCTTCTTCGGCCGTCATTTCGCCGAGGACATAGGCGGTCAGCCGTGGGTCGTTGCTGTCGATCATGGCAGGCTCTCCCGGGTTTGCGTTTCCATCTCGCCCAGACGACGGCGCAGCGTCCGCATGCCGGTGTGGAGCAGGTACCCGACATTGGAGACGGAAAGGTCCATGATGCCGCTGATCTCCTTGTAGCTCAGGTTGCTGTGGAACTTCAGCCGGATCAGTTCCTGCTGGCGTTCGGGCAGTTCGCCGAGCAAGGCGACGACGGCGCTGAGGCGATCGCGTCGCAGGGCGCCGGCGGCAGGGTCGGGGGCCTCGGCCGCCCGGACGGCGAGGTCGCTGTCGTTCAGAGGTGTCATGCGTCCCTCCTTGCGCAGGATTTCGAAGGCGCGGTTGCGGCAGACGGTGAAGAGCCACTGGGCGAGGTGATCGTCGATCTTCTCGCGCGGCTGCCGGCAGAGTTTGAGGAAGGTATCCTGGACCACGTCGCGGGCCCTGTCCGTGTCGCCCCGAAGGAGTCGGCCGGCATACTGGAGCAGGGAGTGTTCATGGGTCTGCAGGGCATCTCGGATCCACTGCGCGTGATCGGGTTGCGGTTCTGGCATTCGCCGTTCTCCCGGTTGCAGGGCCTGCCGTCTCCGGCGCGCCATGGAGGCGGGGAAGGGACCGTGCATCCATCACAGCCAATGCAGCAGGATGGGGTTTCTTAGTACTCGCGGACGGAAATACGATGACGTTGGCCGAGGCGGATTTGGATGCCGGGGACCACCGGGGGCAAGGCGGGCATACCCA
>JAFGRS010000562.1 GCA_016935045.1 Lentisphaeria bacterium
CCGTATCTCCGCACACGAACGCCGCAATCCCCTCGGATGCCCCAGCGCCGCTGTGAGGAACAAAGCACCGAGACAGGATGCAACGGCAGATCGGCCCTCTCACCCCAACGGGCAGGTGCCGGTGGAGCAGTGGTGCACCGGGTCGTCATCCAGACGGCACTACAGTACGCGTGAGCAAAAGAAATGCCAACCCCGACAAGGCCCCCGGTACAAGTCCCATACGTCATTGTACAATACCATGTAACAATTCGAGAGTCAGCGATCAAGAAACGAGTTCTCTGCCGCGGCAAGGGTGTTGCATGCAGGTGCTGTGCAACAGGCAGTGCAACGGATCTACACCGCCCCCGCACGGAAGTTGCGGCGGAGAATCCGCCATGACCGGCATGAGGCGGATGTTCCTCCGCAGGCGGCTATGACCACAGAATGGGGTTGGGTGTCCCCGGAGCCCCGGGACGGCGGGGGACCGCAGGTGCTACTCGTCGGAGACCTTTCCCCCGGCCCTCTTCTTGCCTTCCTCGATGGCTTCCGTGACTGTCGACAGGACGGGGGCCACGGCGCGGAGGCGGCGGGTGGCACGGTAGTACTCCTCTGCCGGTGCAGGAAGGTAGAAACCGTCCTCACCCATTCGGTAGGACTCGATCATCCGGGGTTCAGGACCGCTGACATCCATGAGGAGGACGGACTCGAAGATGCCGTCCCTGCTTGGGCATGTCTTCCAGAGTATCACGCAGGCAGTCGTGGGGCAAGCGTGCCGCGGTTTCGGGTGCATGACGTGCTCGTTGGGATCGATGGACCTGAAGGCGGTACTCCGACAGGGCGTAGACTCTCCCCGCCGGAGTACCGCTTTCACGCGGAAGCCGCAGCGACGCTTCAGCGAGCGGGGAAAGTGGGACACCCGGACGGTGGCTGAAGCCTCCGGAGAGCTGTCCGCCTGAAGGCTGTGCTCCCACCCCGTTCATGGACGCCCACCATCGGCAACGCCCGGGGTCCGGTGCGGCACTTCTGCGGCGTGTCCTCATGCTTCCCCCGGCTCGGGGAGGATCTCCTCGACGAGGAACTGGGTCTTGGGCGGTATCTGGGATCTCGGGTAGTAGGCCTCGATGATCCGGAAGACGTCAGCCGGTGACTTCAGTTGCAGGTATTCGATCAGGAACCTGGTGTCGTCCAGATCGCTGCTGTCGAACCGCGCGGAGATGCACTTCATGGCCAGCATATAGGCGGCTGTCGGGGCCCAGACACGCAGGTTGGGGAGGTTCAGAACATCCTCGCGTGGTGGGTCGGCATGGAAGAAGGCCTTCGCGGCATCGTTCAGCCAGTCCTCGGGGACGCCGAGACGGTCTGCGACGGCTTTGGCGGCAGCTCGGATCTCCCGTGTTGGTTCGAAGATGGCATCGACATCCCTGGTGGCTCGTCGAGCCTGGAAGACAAGACACATGACGGCCCCGCCGCAGATGCCGACTTCGCCGATCACTCCCGCTTTGGCCAGTTCTTCGTTCAGGGCGCAGAACAGCTCGCGGATCCGTTCCCTGGTCAGCACGGTCAGGCCCTCGCCAGGAAGTTGCCAAGCACGAAGATATTCCGCTTTCGGAACGGGGCCGGCGATTCCACCAGCGCCGTCGCCTTCAGGTTCTCGACGTCGGCCACGAACCACGGCGATGTCAAGGGCCCGACCCCGCCACACCACCACGGGGGCGGCATGTTCCGCTCCCCACACAGCGTCTCGACGGTCGACGCGATGAGAGATCGGATCCGGTCACTGGTCTCCGGTACGGGCGGAGACGCAACAAGGTCCTTGGCGGGACACCGGCGGAAGGCATCCACCAACCCAAACAGCCAGAGCTTCCAGCTGGCATCGCCTTCCGCACAGATCCTCCTGGAGACGCCGACAACGGCATCGGGACCCTCGGAAATCACCCGGTCCAGCACCATCGGGATGACAGAACCGGGGATTCCCAGCGCGGAGGAGATCTTGACCAGACTCGAGAGTCGTGGATCGGTTGTACCGGCTTCGATCATCTGCAGGGCCCGGAAGCTCACTCCCGCCCGTTGCGCCAGGCGGCGCTGTGATAGACCTTGACGGGATCGTGCCTGTTTCCATGCATCCATACCGTCACCATAGCCGACATACTATATTGCGTCAAACCCATCCGTTGGGCATGGGGGTTTTCGCATGGGGTCGGACCTGCGCAATACATTCGACCGCACAGGGATACGCAGCGGAGAGGGGTGTTTTGCAGTCGTAGAGGGCGCGTTTTCGGCCCATTTTTGCCGCCGAGACGGGGGCATCGATTGCTGGGGCGGAGCCCCGGGCGGAGACGGTTCTGGCCGTCGGATCAGAGGTGTACGCCGTAGACGATGCCGTCGGCCACCTGGAGGTAGAGCTGGACCGCGTCGTAGCGGAAGCGGCTCGAATCGTACCCCTGATCGCCCCAGCGCAGCACGAGATGGGCGTCGTTGCCCTGGAGCGGCCGGGAGGCATGGAGTTCGAATCCCGGCAGGCGTCCGCCGAGGGGGTCGCGCAGTTCGGCTCTGGCCCAGCCCCGGATGTCGGCGTTCAGGGAGATGGCCTCGCCGATTTGGATGCGGGGTTGGAGGAGGATGCGGCCGACGGTGTGGGGTGCGGTGCGGAGTCCCGCGAAGCGTCCGCGGGGCCAGGTGGCGGCCATGACGCCGCTCCAAGGGTCCCCGGTGACTCCGGGTCCGAGCCTGTGGTTATGGAGGGTGTTTCCCGCACGGTAGAGCAGGAGCCAGCGGTTTCTCTTCACGGGCAGGAGGCTGTTGGTGGCATAGGCGCTCATGCAGCCCGGTTCGGGCACGGGGTCTCGAGGGACGAAGCCGCCCCGCAGGGGCCGCAGCCACCGACGCCCGTCGCGGCTGAAGCACATCTCGATGTCCATGGTCTGTTCCCAGCAGGGGTAGTTGCCGAGGAAGCCGATGCGCCAGCCGGGCTCGCGGTGCTGGGCCAGGTAGTAGAACTGCTGGGTGATCGGGTCCGCGGCGTCGGGCAGGAGCACCAGTTCGGGGTCGCCGAAGTGGATGCCGTCCCGGCTGAAGCGCCGGTGAATGACGCGGAGGACCCCGGGCGCGTTGTCGTGGGGGGTCTGACGACCCGACTCGGGACGGTTGGGCAGGAGCCAGACGGAGAACATCTCGAACCCGCCCGTCTCCTCGTCGAAATAGACATAGGTGGCGTCGTTGCTGCGGCTGCGCTTGGCTTCGGCGAAGGGCCAGGTGCGACGGTCATGGAATTTTGCCCCGGGATCGGCCCCGGTGAGCCCGGCGGTCCATCCCGCCTGGCCGACCTCGAGGTCGGCCGGATGGAAGAGGGCGGGTTCGTCCAAGTCAAGCAGGGTCCAGCACAGACCCTCGGGACTGTCGGCGACGAGGTAGCGGATCATGCCTTCTTCCTGGGCGTGGAGCCAGAAGTACATCCGCCAAGTGTCGTCGGGGAGCCGCACGACGCTGGGCTGGGTGACGTTGGCATCCGGGGGCAGGCCCAGGATGTGGAAGTGGTTGGTATCCTGCCTTTTCCAGGGGATTTGACCGAGCATGGGGCGGGTCCAGTGCAGCGCGTCGTCGGACTCCGCCAGGGCCAGGCGCATGATGGCGGCGAGGGGGCCCTCCCGCCGGCGGCGGCAGGAGTAGTACATGCGGTAGCGCCCGTCCGGAAGCTGGAGCACGCTGCCGGCAAAGACGCTCACCTCGTCGAGGTCCGAGGGGACCGCCCGGTCGAACACCACCCCGAGCTTCTTCACCGGCACGGGCTCCAGGGCCATGCCGGCGCAGTGTTCCATTTCCGCGGCATCGTAGAAGCGGACCTCGGCGTCGGTGGTCATCACCAGAACCTCCATCGTGCAGATGCCGCCCCGGGCGGCTTCCCAGGATGCGGCTCCGCGGAGCGTCGCCCTCCAGGGGAAACGGCTCCGCGGAGCGTCGCCCTCCAGGGGA
>JAFGRS010000563.1 GCA_016935045.1 Lentisphaeria bacterium
CCCTTCAGCGGTCCCAAACCCCGGGATCAAACCCCCGCCGGATCCAACCGCGAATGCCGCACCAGCCCGCAAGCCTGCGCGCCGCCGTACCCTAGCGCCCCCCCTCCCACGACGCCACCCACCCCGCCCCCGCCCCAGGGCTGTTTCAAGATCCCAACGCCGCTGCCGGGTTACGCGGCACACCGTCCCGTCAAGCGCCAGCGCCGTCGGCAGGCGGTTCAGGCAACGCGACAGCGCACGCGACGGCAGGTTCTTGGGCAGCCGGTCCCACTCGCTCTTCTCTCCCGAGACAATCGGGCGGACACTCACGCATGTGACTTGGACTGACTGGCCAGTAGGTTCCGTTGGGTCGGTGAAACTCGCGAGGGCTTCGGGATGCGGCTCAGCAGGAGCCCTTCGACTGGGCTCAGGGCCTTGAGCAAGGGGCGTGCGAACGCACTCCCGCGTCGAACCGGCTTCGCCCTCCAGGGGATGGTGATGCGGCTCGGCGGGAGCTTCGCCTTCCGGGGGATGGATGTGCCGCTACGGATCCGTGGGGGCTGCGACGGCGATGCGTTTGATCCAGAGGTTCCGGTCGAGGTGAGCCGCGGGGTCGTGGAAGTCATTGGTAAAGCGGACCCGAAGAAGGTGCTCTCCGGCCCTGGCCGGCAGGGGGAAGGTGAGATCCTGCCATCCGGATCCGGGCAGGAACTGGCGTCCCACGGGGGTGCCGTCGAGGAAGATCTCGATCTCGGGGAATTCCCCCTTGGCCTCGGTCCCCTGCGCCTCGATGATGACCTCGAAGGGGCCATCGCGGTCGAAGCGGACGGGGCCCTCGGTCCAGCCCGTGTTGCCGAGGTAGAGCTGTCCGGCCCCGCGCCGTTCGAGGTGGGTCACACCCGGCTGGAAGGTGAAGGAATCGAGAACAAGCGGGACGCCTCGATTGACGGGGAGGGTTTCGACGGCCAGGCGGGTGAGGAGGGCAGAGAGGAAGCGTCGGGCCTTGCCGACGTTGCGGGCGCCGGGATCATGCCAGCGGATGCCGTCGAGGAGGATGGTTCCCTTGCCCATGGCGAGGGTGACCAGTGCGGGCGGCGAGGTGACTGGAGAGACGTGGTCGGGGAGGGGGGCGGACGGAGCGAGGACCGCGCCCGCGACGAAGGCGTTGCGGTCTTCTCCAGCGCCCGAGGCATCGTTGGTGAAGGCGATGCCGAGGCGGTGCTTGCCGGCCTTGGCGGCGAAGGCGACCGTGTAGGGATGCGGTTCCCCGGCAGTGGTCTGGAAGCCACCGACGGCCATGTCGTCAAGGAGCACCCGGAAGGCGGGGAAGACCTTGGCAAAGGGCGTGCCCCCGGCATTCACAACCAGGATGTAGGTCCCGTCCCGCGGCAGATCGGCGTCGGTGGTGAGAGTGCCGCGGGTGGAGAGCCAGATCCCTCCCTGTTCGCGTCTCGAGATGGGGACGGTGCTGTTGTCGAGGGCAGCGGGGGGGATCTCGATTCGTACTGCGTCCGAGAGGACGGGCGTGAGGGCATGGGTGATGACGTCCGGGGTGAGGCCCCAGGCGGCATGGCGTTTGGGGAGATCGTCCCCGAGCCAGTATAGATCTTCGTTGCGGAGTCCGCGGGCCAGAGGGGTCCCCTTGTTCAGCAGGAGGGGTGCGCCACGGTTTTCGGTCCATTCGTATCCGGGGAGCGGGATTCCGAAGCGCTGGACGAGGGCAGGGGCGGGGCGGTTCAGCCAGAGTGTGCCGCCTTTCTCGACCCAGGTCCTGAGAGTGGCGATTTCGGGGTCCGTCAGATCCCGCTCGCCGTCCACGAGGGTGACGCCCGGGGGGCCGAGAACAGTCCAGTCCAGCTCCTTGACGATGACGCCGACCTGCCGGAGGGCATTGGTTACGCCGGTGTCGCGGCAGGCAATGGCAAGGGGACCGCGCCTGGCGGTCGGGGTTGCGGCATAGTCGACGAGACGCCGGAGGAGGCGCGCGGCGACGGGGGAGACACGGCACTTCTCGACCACGAGCGCCTGGCAGAAGAGGAAGGCGCCGCCGCCATAGGGCAGTTCCATGAGCAGGACGCGATCGAGTCCGTTGCCGCCGGCGTCCACGAGGATGTGTGCCGCGCCCTTGTCGGGGCGTTCCAGGTCGCAGCGGCTGACGAGGTGATCGGGTTCCCAGAGGCGGAAGGCATCGTCGGGGATCCCGTCCGTGAGGGGATGTCCGGGGTCCCGGAGGAAGGCATGGGTACTGCCGTCCTGGTGCAGGGATGCGGGAAGAATCGGGGGCACCCGGGTCTGGGCCAGAACGATTACGCGGCCGCCCTTGCCGGCGAATTCCCTGAGTTGCCCGCCGGCGGGCCAGTCCGGAGGATCTTCGAGTGCTCCCTCGCCCACGATCACCGCCCTGGTCCCGTCCGGCAACGGGTCGCCGGGGGCGAGAGCGGGCACGGGACAGCCGCATTCCCGCAGGGCGGCATGGGTGCTGCCGGAGGGATCGAAAAGGACCGTTCCGGCGGCTGCCACCCCCGGCCCGGCCGGCGCAGGCAGGGCACGGCACGGCCGTGTTTCGCGGAAGACCTCTCTGCCGTACTCCTCGAGGGTGGTCACGAGTTGGAAGGAGGTGTCTTCGGGGGCATCGGGGGCCGCGAAGGTCCAGGTCAGGCACCGGATCTCGGCGGGTTCCATCTCGAGCACCTGGGTCTGTTCCGAGAGGCGGGCAGCACCGTTCTGGAGCCAGGCCTTGAGGGTGAGGTGGGCAGAGCGCAGGACGTCGTTGATGACGGTCAGGTCGCGGCGGAAGGTCTGCGCCGGGAAGAAGGTGTCGGACCACTGGCGAACCAGGACGCACTGGGGCCGGTAGGCGGTCTGGACGGCCCGGTACATGGGGCTGTCGGGCAGGGATCCCCCCTCGAAGATGTTCCATGGGCAGCCGCCGCTGAGGCCCTGGGCACGGTAGGCCTCGATCTGGTAGCGCCAGGCCGTTGCCTTGGCGCGGATCTGGAAACCGCGCATGTCCGTGTAGGCCTCGTCGCCGAAGAAGAGGCTGTAGGAGTCCGGCGTAGCGCCCGGCTGCCAGAGGTACTCGCCGATGTAGAGGGGTTTGCGGCGGTCCCATTGCCACTCCCGGCGGGGCCAGCCCTGGACCTTGTAGGGGTGGTCGAACCAGTAACAGGTATCGGGCCAGAGGCGGTTCCGGGGGAAGCTGTGGGCATAGTGGAGGTTGCTGACGTCGGCGGCGCCCATGGGGTCCTCGTCGCCGTCGTAGCTGATCAGGCGGGTGGGGTCCTCGTCGCGGACGACGCTCGCCAGGTCGGCCAGGCGCTGCTCGGTGCCTTCGACCCGGGTGCCGCCGCAGTGCAGCATCTCGTTCTCGATGCTCCAGCCGATGACGCTGGGGCGATTGCGGTGCAGGCGGATCTGGGCCCGGAGATGGGTGGCAAAGTTGTCCCAGAAGCGGGGATCGGCGAGGGCATACTGGCGCACGAAGCACCAGACGGCGGACTCGTGGATGATGAGCATGCCGGTCTCGTCGGCGACGTCGTACCACGCCTTGCCCCAGGGCTGGGCATGGAGACGGAAGCAGTTCACGTGGGCCTCGCGGCAGAGCCGATAGGTCTCGGTGGCCTTCTCGCGGGTGGATCCCAGCGGATGGCAGGAATTGCCGAGGAGGTGCAGCGGCACGCCGTTGAGGACGAAGCGTTCGCCTTCGGTCCACACCTCGCGGAAGCCGAAGCGGTCCCGGCGCTGATCGAGGACAGCATCTCCCCGGCGCAAGGCTGTTTCGAGATACAGGAGCTGGGGTTTGTGGGGCCACCACAGGGGGGGACGTTCCCAAGCCGTACGCGCGGTCAGGGTCACGCGGTCCTCGCCCTGGACGCTGCCGTGCAGCACGGGGAATTCGAGGAGGCGTCGTGCGTCCTCGGTGACGAGGGGCTGCAGGCGGAAATCGAACCGGGTTTTGGCGAGATTGCGCACGGTGAAGCGCACATCGAGGGATTTCCGCCGGACGGAGGGGAGGATCACCACGTCCTCGAGGAAGAGGTCATCGCGGACTTCGAGGCTCACGGGGGCCCAGATCCCCATGCTGCTGGTATGGGAGCCCACGGGATAGAGAAGCTGATCGGCGAGGCTCTCCATGCCGTCGCGGTCGAGGCGGGCAGGCGCGTAGGCTTCCGGGTCCGCGGCGAGTTGCTTCCAACTGCCGGCGAGGACCTCGACGGTGTTCTCCGCGCCGATGCGGGCGCAGGCGGTGATGTCGCACTCGAAGGGCTCGTAGCCACCCGTGTGTTGGCCGACCGGATTGCCGTTGCAGCGCACCCGGGCGGTGTACTTGACCCCCTCGAAGCGGAGAAAGAGGCGTTTCCCGGCGGCGTCGGCGGGAACGGGAAACGCTCGCCGCTGGCAGATCCACTCCGCGGCTCCCACGGGAGCCACGACATCGTGTTCCGTCCATCCCGGCGCGTCGGCGGGGGGGAACTCGGGTTGCGGCAGGCGCAGGGTGAGCCAGTTGCCTCCCAGATCGATCGACCGGGCGCGGGCGGGGGGAGTTGCGACGGCGGCGCAGGCCAGAAGGGCGAGCAGGGATTTCGGGACCATGCGAGTTCTCCGGATTCAGGGGGAGCCTCCGTCTTCGACAAGAAGGTCCCGAGGGACAGAGATACACCCGCGAAGCTCCCCGGGCAAGTCGTTGTTCGGACGTCGCGGGGGGATTACAGTATGCGGCGCCGCGGCGGCAGGTTGCGGGCCGCTGTGGCGATTTCAGGAAAGGGTATCATGTCCGGACGCGCGGACACAACCGAAGCATGTGGAGCCGGAGTCCGCCATGGGGGTCCGGAGCTGCTGGCTCCGGCGCAGGATTTTGCCTGTCTGCACGCGGCGATCCATGCCGGCTGCAACGCGGTGTATCTGGGGCTGGAGGGTCTGAACATGCGCACGGCGGCGCGCAATTTCCGCGGCGAGGAGTTGCCGGCGGCGTCGGCGGTGTGCCGGGACGAGAAGGTCAGGCTCTATCTGACCCTGAACAGCATTGTCTACGACGGCGAGATGGGCGAAGTGCGCAGTCTCCTCGAGGGCGCCCTGGGCCTGGTTGACGCGGTGATCTGCTGGGACCCGGCGGTGATCCGGTTGTGCCGTGAGATGGGCCATGGGATTCACATTTCGACCATGGCGTCGGTGGCCAACTCCGCGACGGCCCGGTTCTACCAGTCCCTGGGCGCGGTGCGGGTGGTGCCGGCCAGGGAGTGCACCCTGGCGGAAGTGAAGACGATACGGCAGGAGACGGGCATCGAGGTCGAGACCTTTGTCCACGGGGCAATGTGTGTGAACTACAGCGGGCGTTGCTTCCTCGGTCAGGACGTGTTTCAGCAGTCGGGGAACCGGGGACGCTGCGTGCAGCCGTGCCGGCGCGAGTACCTGATCACGGAAGTCGAGGATGGGGACCAGTACATCCTGGGCCAGGACTACGTGCTCTCGGCCCGTGACGTGTGCACCTTGCCTTTCCTCGAGGAGTTGCTGGAGGCGGGGATCGACGCCTTCAAGATCGAGGGACGCAACCGCAATCCGGAATACGTGGACACCACGGTGCGCTGCTACCGTCGCGCCATCGAGGCGTACCGGGAGGGAGCCCTCGATGAGGCCTTGAAGGCGGAGTTGACGACGGAGCTGGCGAGCGTGTTCAATCGCAGGTTCTCGGACGGTTTCTACCACGGCCGGCCGATCGAGGCGTTCACGCAGTCCCGGCGGAATCAGGCCACACACCGGAAGGAGTACGTGGGCATCGTCACGAACTACTATGCCCGCGCCGGCGCGGTGGAGGTGGACGTCAAGAGCCATGGTTTCCGGGCCGGAGACGAGTTGATGATCCAGGGGCCAACGACCGGCGTCGTGAGTTTCCGACCGCAGGAGATGCGCGTCGGGAATGCCACGGTCTCGGAGGCAGGGCGGGGGATCGTCACCGCCAGGCTCGGGCAGAAGGTCCGTCGGGGAGACCGGGTCTATATCCGGGTCCTGCGGCGGGGGCGCCGGGCCGGGGAAGACTGATCACCGCCGCTCGGGGGCGAGGGGTGGTCCGGAAGCACGGATCGGGAGGGAACCCGTGGCCACTGTCGGCCCATTTCCATGTCCAGCCAAGCATGCAGCGGGGGGGCGACGCCTGTCGGTCCACACGTTGCAAAGTGTGGACCAGAATCGATGTCCCCTCACCCGTACCTTGCAGCGTATATCACGCACGAGTGCATGTAATCCACACTTTGCAAAGTGTGGACCATCGGCCGGTGGGGAAGACCCACAGGCATCCGGCTGTCCGGCATCCGGCGGCCGAGTTGTCGGGGTGGCCATTTCGGGTCCGGTGTGCTGCGAGGGGAAGGCCGGATGTGCAGCCCGTGCGGTGTGTTCCCGCGGACCGTTCTCCTGGAGGTCAGTGGTCTTGCGTATCGCCGGTTGTTTTCTGAGGAGGGGGTTGGGGCGGTCTGCCCAGGTGATGGTCGACGGGGGGTGCATCGAGGTCGAAGCACCAGCCGTCGATGCCCTGGTAGGGCAGCGCGATTCCCTGTTCGGCGAAGCGCCTGGCGAGTTTGGGGTGGCGTATGCTGATATAGGCGAAGCGGGACCCGAGGAGTTTCCGGAGTTCGGCCGTTGGGGGGAAGGGTTCCCTGCGGCCGCAGATCCGTTCGATGCGGCTGTAGCGTTCCGGGTTTGCCGCATAGGCGAACATGGGGTCGAGGCCGTAGGAGTAGACATATTCCGGGGCTGCGAAAAAGAGGTGGGGGAAGTCATCCCAGCGCACGTTGGCAATGTAGGTACCCGGCGGCAGTCTCTCGCGGATCCACTCGGCGAACTGGCGGGCGATCGGTATGCCCGCATTGCGGAAATAGGCCATGTGCACGGGGGTGAGCGCCAATCCCAGGACCAGGGGGAGGGCAAGGAGCTTGAGGTGAAAACGCAGGGGACGCTGTCCGGCGCTGAGGCGGTAGACGTCGGCGACGGCAAGGACTGTATAGGGCCATGCGTACTCGATCATGCGTTTGGAGAGAATATATCCCAGGCAGCAGACGAGGGACTGCAGGGCGAGGAAGACCAGGCTGCGGGGCAGGTGTTCGCGTTTGCGCTGGCGGGCGGCGAGGGCTGCTGCCACGGTCAGGGCGAGGATGGGGAGTGCGGCATTGTGCCGCCAGTGCAGCAGGAGCGGGGGTTTGAATTCGAGGGGTGTACTGAGTTCGGGCACGGTGTTGAAGAGGGTCTGGCGGATGACGTCGAAGCATTGGATCTTCCAGATGAGGAAGGTATTGGGGAACTGTGGGTGGAGTGTCAATCCGACGGCAACGCCTGCCACGCCGGCGGCAGCGGGGAGGAAGGCGCGCCATCCGGAGTGGCGTGCGGCGACCAGGGCGTAGCATCCTGCGGGGATCAGGATGAAATGGGGGTTGGAGTGGAAATAGGCGAAGAGGAGGCCGAAGAAGGCAGTGCGCCACACCTTGCGCTTCAGGTTCGCGTTTTCGGCGAGGGAGGCGGCGGTCAGGACCATGAGGATGATGGAGACGACATGGGGCCGCACCATGTTGATGCGCAGGGTGAAGAAGGGGCAGGACACGAGCAGCAGCGGCAGGAAGAGGAAGGGTTGCCGGACGTGCAGGGTTCTGAGGGCAGCCCAGAAAGCGACAGCCAGTCCGATCACCAGCAGGGCGGTTTCGAGGACGAAGGGAGGGGCGGCGCCGGTATATCCCAACAGGCCGGCCCAACGGCGCAGGCTGCAGAGAAGGAGATGAAAGCCGATTTCCTTGTCGGCAAAGTGCGTAGCCCAGATGCTCTGTCGCGTCGGCGGGAAGGTGCGGCGCCAGGCGAGGGAGCCGAAGAGATCTCCCATGGTGACGTGATAGGGGGCGTCGTAGGAGATGTCGCAGTCGGGATGCCAGGTCAACGCCCGGATGACGGCGGTGTGGGCCAGGAGGAAGAGAAGTACATAGAGGGTGATTCGGTTGGTGAGGGAGTTCCAGGGCTTGGTCACTGCCGGTGCTATCGCGAGCGCCGGAGTTGGGGAAGCGACTTCAGGATTCGGGTGTACCAGCGTGGGAGTTTCGCCAGGGCCGGCGGGGGTGGTGGGCGTGGGAGTGTCGCCAGGGCCGACGGGGGTGGCCGGCGCCGGCGCGTGGCTCGAGGTGCCATCCTCCCGGGGAGGTGAAGGTGTGGTGGTGGTTGGGTGCGGCTCTTGCATCGTTAGTTCTGCCGATGGGCCTGGAGGCAGATCGGGGCCTGCCGGGGTACAGCACCGGGCCTTTGCGCCACCCCAGGGCAGTCTGTCACGCCCGGCTCGCAGGGCATCAGCCCTGCATGCCGAACATGCTCTCTTTCAGGTCGAGATAGTAGAGGTAATACTCGGGCCTGACGTCCGGGGGGCAGCGGTGGTCACAGAAGGGGATGTAGCCGCCGCGCTCGACGCCGGGCACGAGGCTTTCCAGGTAGGCCCTGATTGCTTCCGGCCCGCGCGCGAGCTGCATTTTGTCGACTCCGCCCATGATGCGGAGATCGCGGCCGTACTCATGGAGCAGTTCCACGGGGTGGGCGCAGCTGTTGACCTCGTAGGGGAAGAGACAGTTGATGCCGGCTTCCAGGAACCCCGGCAGGAGGGGGCGGACATCGCCGTCGCAGTCCGTGTACCACAGGTCGATGCCGTGCCGGTGCAGTCGGCGGCCGATGCGCCTGTAGCGGGGCACGACGACGGAGTGGAAGAAATCCAGGGTGCAGATGGGGCCGTTCTTGAAGCAGATGTCCTCCCAGCCGCTGGCATAGTCGAAGTCGACCTGCCCGAGGACCTGGTCGAGGAAATCCTCGATGAGAACGCAGGCGGTTTCCACCATGTCTTCGAGCATTTCGGGGTAGTCGTAGATGGCGAAGGCGAAGCCCTCGAAGGTGAGCATATCCCGGATTCGTCCCATCATGGAGCCGCAGTGGACGCCGAGGGGGTAGGTCCGCTCGGGGGGATGGGCCTTGCGAAGCGCCTCGACGTTGACCCGGCGGGCGGGATGGTTGCGGTCGAAGCGCAGTTCCTTTTCCCTCTTCCAGTCCTCGGGGGTGACGATGCTGGCCTTGAGGTAGTGTGGGATGGTATCGTGTCCGTCCTTGGGCACTTCCTTGAAGAGACCATTGCCGTCGAGGATGATGCGGGTGCTTTCGGTCTCCTCGATGACCCTGGACTCGAAGGCCGGGTGCATCCAGGTGCAGCCGCCGACATTGCCGATGCGGTCAAAGCTGAAGAAGCGGTCCGCTTCGCCGTTGTTGCGGATGCCGTTGTTGACGAAGATATCCCACTCGGTGAAGTTCTCGTTCCAGTAGCCGAACTCCATGTTGAAACTGCGGTCCACCGACTGGTAGTGCATCTGCCGGTTGAACCGCTCACGGTCCGTCATGGTGCCGCGCCACTTGGGTCTGCAGGGCGTAATGGACATGGATTGCCTTCCCTTGTTGCGGTCCGGTCGTTCGCCCCGGTCGGGGTTGCGCCCCGGTCGGGGTTGGGAGCCGAGTCTTGGCCGGATCGATTGGGACAGCAGTATAGTGGTTGCGGCGATGGCGGACAAGGAAAGGTGGGCTGGAGGGAGGGGCAGGATCGGCGTCCGGGTTCCCGCCGCCACTGCCCTTGCGGCAGTGGGGCGACGATCCGGTAGAAGGGGGGAAAAGCGCCGGCGTGGCCCGGGGCGTCGCATTGGGAGCAGGTCCTGTTCGGCAACGGCTCGAAGGCCCTGGATTGCCGCACCGAGGCAACCACGGTCCACGTCACCTGCATTCCCATGCTCTGGCCCATGGAGAAGGACCCCGGGGAATGCATCCTCGAGACCTGGATCGAGTTCTCGACGGGAGGGCGTTCCACTACCGCGGCAGACTCACCAACAGGCGCGGCGACAGAACTCCCTACGGCGGCCATCACCAGGAGGTGCCGGCGGTCTACACCAACGGCGTGTGGCATCGCCTGATGACCTACGTGGGCGATCGGCCCTTCCGCGAGGAGGGGGTCCGCCTCCCCCTCGACTCCCTTGGTACGGCTCGCCGACGTACGGCCGAGGCTCGGGAGCTTGGCGGGTCGTCCTCTTCCTTGTTGGCGTCCGCCGTATCGGCGGTTTCCGCATGCGTCCGAAGCGCTCAACGGCGTTCCAGCAGGGCGCACCCCCGGCCTGGCAACGACACGCAAGCCGAGTCACGCTCCATGCGTGGCTCGCCGGCTGCGCCGTCCAGCCCCTGCCAGGCATGGGGCGATTGCCCTGACCACGGCACCTCGATCGTCGCTGCGTCCCTGTGGGGGTTGAACAGGGCCGCTGCGCGACGGCCGTCCTCCCACGCTGCGACCCAACCCGCGTCCTTGGGCAAACGCTCCACCGACGCGGGAGGCGGGGTCCCCTCGGGGCCGAGCCAGACGGTGTAGACGAATCGCCGCCCCTGTTCCGCACCGTCCGCCAGGCGCTCCTCGAAGACGATGCCCGGCCAGTCTTCCGGTGAGGTATACGCGGGTACGGGACGCACACCGACAGCGCCGAAAGACTCGAAGACGCGCACCCGCAAGGGCCCGGCCCGCCACTCGCTGTCCGCCAGGCGCTCCGGCTCGGTCGGTCCCAACGCAATACGCCCCTGCACCGCGATGCCGGGGGCCGGGCCCACGGCTTCCAGCACGATCGTTCCCAGCAGCCCGTCCGCCGCGGCGCGCCAGACCTGCGTCACCTGCCAGGGCGTGTCCGGCGTCTCCGGGGTCGGGACCCCGTTGATCTTGCGAGGCTGCAGGCGGTAGCGGGCCCCAATGCCCCCGGCAGCCTGCGGGCGCAGTGCCAGAGCGGCATGGTCGTTGACCTGGGACAGCCACAGTCCCTGCATGCGGGGATCTTTCCCCTGCAGGACGTTGATCTGGAGGCCCCGAATGGCGACACGCAGAGGGTGCGTGTGGGTCGGGTGCGTGATCATCCCGCCGCAGAACGTGGGCCGCAACCCCCACCCGACAGCCACGCCGTAATACCACGAACCGTCGCGCCCACGGATCCCCCGGGCGTTGCGGTCGACGGTAACAAACCGTGCCGGCAGTGGCTCGAGGAGCTTTGTCCCCGTCCAATACGGCATGGCGCACACGGCGTCCCACCCGCGAGCGGCCGGCGTACTGCGCTCCAACACCCGCCACAACAACCACTGATTGCGCGCGTCCCCGGTTGCCCCGGCGGCGATGACAAGGCCCTCCCGCCACACATACCCCCACGTCTGCTTCCACCAGACATCGCTCCAGTACTCCGGCTGCCCCTCCGCGGAGAGCACCAGCGGGTAATACCCAACCGTGTTCTGCAGCAGTTCGGCGGCCGCCGGATCGCCGGTCAGCGTCGCGTAACGCCCCAGCACGACCAGGTTCAGCGAGTGGTAGACCGGCGCTTCGTTTTCCATCCCAATGTAGCGGATCCCCCCGTCCGGAAGCAGGTTGCTGGCGATCCGGCGGACCATCTCCGCCGCCAGTTCCTGATCGGCGGGCCGCTGGTACAGCATGGCCGACAACGCCATGATGACGACGTAGTAGGCATCCTGATTGGCATACTCGCCCCCCGCCTTGCCGCCCCAGTCCCAGTCAAGCTCGAAACGATACGCCGCCTTCTGCAGTTCGATCGCCCGGTCCAGCCGCCCGCGCCACCGCGGCCATGCCGCCTCACCCTCGGGACGCAGGCGGGCAAAGCGCACGGCATCCAGCAACGGCCCCAGCACGAAGCGGTTGACGTTGGGATCACCCTCCGGGGGCCGCCGACGCCACCACCACCCTTCCTCGCTGCACTCGGAGACCAGCCAGTCGATCCCCGCAACCAGGTGCGAAACCAGGTCCCCGCGCCCGGTCAGGGGCGACGCGGGATCGCAACCCACCCAGGCGATGCCGGCAAGCTCCTGCGCCACGCCGCGATACTGCCACGCCGAGGAAATGGCCGCCGGAGGAGAAAAGGGCCCAATGCCACTCGCGTATTGCCGCGCCAACAGAAGCGCAAAGGGGTTGCCTTCGGCAGCCAGCGATTCCCAGAGCGCCCGATTCGCCTCCAGGTTGTCCGTCCGCGGCAAGGTGTGTCCCGGCTTGGGGAGCAGCGCAATCTCGTCCACCCACCATACCATGTCCGCATCGAGCAGCGGCTGACCGTAGCCCTGCATGCGGAAGCTGATGCGCTGCATGTCCGACAGCTTGGCGCCACGCACGGGCTGAAGCTGCTCGAGCGGAACGGTGAGCTGTCTCCAACCGCGCCAATCCAGCGCCACGGAGCTGTTGAAGTACTCATGGCGCCCCGTCAGCAGGACATTCAGTCGATAGTCCTTCGGCCCGTCGATCCACAGCCAGAACCGCAATCCTGCCACATCCTCGAAATGATGCAGCAACGCCGGCGAATTGGGAGCCGGCTGCTCGGCCACTTCCCACCGCAGCGCCAGCGTCGGCCCACCATCGCGGTCCGGCCCCTCCGCCGGCCGCAAGGCCCCCGACCACGGTTCGCTGTCCGAGTCGATGCGGTCCACCACGACCCAAGGACTCGTATCCTGTGCCATCGCATATCCTCTCACCCCGCCCAAAAGAGCAGGCATCACAATCCAACCAAGCCAACGCCACGGCATTGCATCGTCCTCTGCGCAGCGGACATCGACCGAACACCCCGAAGATAGTGCCCCGCGAGAACACGGCAACCGCCCCTCGCAACAAGCCTCCCCCAGATGCGGTCGCGCGTCATCTGGCTGCCTGGTTGATACTACTACGTACTTGGCGCTTCGCGCAACTGGGGACCATGGACCATGGACCTTGCACCGCAATGAGATGTGTAGCAATTCCGAGACGTGGTTATGCCGGGAACGACCACATCGTTCCTCCCCGGACGCGCGGGGCACCTTGTCCGTGCCCAGACCGAACGGTGGCAGGCCGCGCACCGTCGGCCGAGCCGCTCCATCGAACGGGAGACCAGCATGCTCTGGCAAGCGCACGTCGGTTACGGGGGCAAAAACGGGGGCGAGAAGAGCCTTCTGAGCCTTCAAAACGGGGTTCTCCGCCGGCGATCCCCTTGATGCCGAGAGAATTGCACAGGTCCGACCCGATGGCGGAGGAGAGTCAACGTGTGGCCCGGAGAGGCTACTGCGGACCGCAGATGTTGTCATAGAGGAGATGCAACAGATGGCTCCACAGAAGAAGCAGGTCCCCGGATTCACCAACACGCCGGTGCTGCCGGGAACAGAGTGGCACGTGCATGACCCGAACCGTCCGCAGCCGCCGGTGGTGCTGCCCGGCGCGTACGGTGCCGGAGGCGCAATCCTCGGCGCACCTTCGGATGCGGTCGTCCTCTTCGATGGCACGGACCTGTCGGGATGGGTCTCTTGCGACAACGGTCAGCCAGCGCCGTGGCTGGTGCGGGACGGCTATATGGAGGTTGTACCGGGGACCGGCTCGGTTGAGACAAAAGAGCATTTTGCCGACTGCCAGCTTCACGTTGAGTTCGCCTGCCCGGCGGAGGTTGACCCGAAGGAGCCATTTCCCGGCAACAGCGGCGTGTTCATGATGGGGGTGTATGAGATTCAGGTGCTGGATTGCTGGGAGCACCTGATCTACGCCGA
>JAFGRS010000564.1 GCA_016935045.1 Lentisphaeria bacterium
ACCCGAGCGCAGCGCGCCGGGCGCGTGGTGGGGATCACTCGGCCGGACGCAGGACCATGTCGTTCCCGTCGATGCGGCAGGCCCGCAGGCCGTACCCCGGCACCTCGAAACGAAGCCGGCGGGCATCGGGGAAGACCAGCGCGGCGCCCGTGGCCAGGTCACGGCAGGCGGTGGGGACCCTGTCGGCGGCCAGCGTCACGACAGCCGCTTCCGCCGCCGCATTGACGAGGTAGACATAGAGACCGCCGTCTTCCGCCAGGGCACGCACCGTGACCGTGCCCACACGGCACAGCTCCTGGAAGGGCCGCGCGGGAAGGGCCCGAAACGCCTGGCTGAAGGCGCCAACCTGACCCTCGATGCCCAGGGTCCCCAGCAGGAATCCCCCCTTGGTGATGGCGTGGAAATCGGCCTGCGCAAGGGGCGCGGCGTAGGTCTCGAGAGCATGGTTCCGGTTGGGATTGAGCGTCGACACGCGCCAGCCGCATTCCTGCCCCCAGAAGGCGTCCCATTTCTGCCTGCGGCCGACGTCGTCCTCCCAGTACCGGTCGTGCATGTTGAGCCAGTTCTCGGGAGCGCTCCGGCTGATCCGGTAGGTCGCGCCGTCCAGGTTCAGCCGGCGGATGCCCAGCGGGTCTTCGCGGTAGCGCCGGTGCGCCCGGTACCAACGGTAATCCGCCGGGTAGATGGTGCGCTGAATGACGATCGTCGGGGCATCCTCGTAGAGGGAGGGGTCCATGCCGGATTCCCGGTTGATGCGGCCCACGTAGTCGGGTTCGGCATCCAGGTCCACCGCCTCGCGGACCAGGTCTTCCTTGTTGGGCCGGTACAGGGTCAGGATGAGCCTCCAGTCCGGCCGTGTGGCCCGCATCCTGTCGGCGATGCGGCCGTACAGGTCGCGCAGCGCCCGGCAGCGCCAGTCGATCCAGGCCTCGCGGGCGTTGGCCAGCAGCCAACGGTAGCGCGCGTTGACCCGGCCGGGGCTCGACGGGTCCACCGGGACGCGGATGCCGGTCTCCCGCTCGAAGGCCTCGACGCAGCAGTCGTTGTAGCCCGCATCCAGATCCCCGAACCAGAGAATGCAGTGTCGCGTCAGGTGGAAGCTGAGGCCCTTGCAGGCCGGCGACCCGCCGTACAGCTCGATGAGTTCGTCCACCATGGCCAGCAGCGCATTCTGCACCTCGGGGTGGAGCGGGTTGACATTGGGCGGGGTGCCGTGCCACCCGGAGAGGTTGGGGAGGCCGTCCCACTGCATCATCAGGGGGCCGGCTGCCGCCGCGCCCGTGAGCAGTTGGTCCGGGTGCCAGACGATATCGCTGAGGCTCGGCAGGCCGTGGACATTGAACGTCGGGATGAACTCGGCGCCGCGCTGCTCGAAACGCAGGAGCAGGTACTCGATGAAGTTCTCGGGGTGGGTGCGCTGCAACGCCTGGCCCTGACTCCGGGAGGGATAGAAGGGGCCGTGATACCAGACGCAGGGGTACATGAGCAGGTTCTGGCCGGAGAACTCCATGATGTCCAGCAGGCGGCTGACGGTCATCTCGAAGTCGGGCATGGTGTCGTAGCCGCCGAAGTCGTAGCAGAGCGCAGGGTCTTCGTAGTACAGTCCCACGGAGCGGGTCCTGCCGTTCACCGGGGCCGCGGCCGCCACGGGCAGCTTGGGGAGGCGTCCGTTCACCCGCTGGATACGCACGCGCGCCGCGGCCGCGGGCCGTCCCTCTTCGGCCGTCATGAAGATCAGCGCCAGGTCCTCGCCGCGGGGCCAGAAAACGGAACGCTGGGTGAGCATGCCGTGCGTCAAAGGGTACTCGGCGCCGCAGAATGCGCCCGTCTGCAGCTCGTACTGCTGCGAACCGCCCTGAACGGTCTGGGCGATGAGTTCCATGGTCCGCTCCCCGTCATCGGGATACTCCCAGTCGACGACATAGGGAACGCCCACGTCCGGCACCCGGAAGCGGACGGCAAAACGGCTGCGCCGGGAGGGCCCCGCCTCACGATACCGGCCCGCGGGGGAGGAGACGATGCGGGAATCCCCCGTGTCCACCAGCCTGTCGGCGGGCAGGTCTTCGCCGCAGTCGATGGACTCGATGAGCGTCAGGTCCAGCACCCCGCCGGGGTCCCGGGGTCCCTCCGGGCCGATCCCCCAGAAGGTCAGGGAAGACTCGCTGCCGGGCGACCCTCCCGGCGCTTCCCACCGGCACGTGAGGGTGTACGGGCCGGGAGCCGAGGGAGTGAACGGTGCGGTCACCGTCCGCGTCCCCCCGGGGGCCAGGGTCAGTTCGGGTGCACCGCCGCCGACAAGACCCCCCCGCGGGTCCAGGAAACGCCAGGTCAGATGTCCCGCGACGGGGACCGTTCCGAGCGCCTCGACCCGCCAGCGCAGGGACGCCGGCCGGCCGACGACGAAGTAGCGGTGTTCCGCGGCCACCCGCACGGGGTAGACCGAGGCAAAGTCGGCACGGACGTCCGCATCCCGCAACGGACCGTCATAGATGCGGAAGTCATCCACGCTGCCGGCCGCCGGGCGGCTGCCCCCATCGCTGCCCACGAAGAAGTGCTCGAAGTCCGCCACGTCCCACTCCACGGGCAGAAACATCTTGCGGGAATCCCGCCCCGCGCGCACCCGCTCGCCGTCCACATACAGACAACGGAAACGACGGCAATCCCAGGTCACGGCAATGTGATGCCACTGCCCGGCACGCCAGCCGGCCACCGGCCGCAGCAGGTAGCGATCCTCGGCATCGCTGACGTCGAAGCGCAGACGGTTGCGCCAGAACCACAGCCAGAGCAGGCTGCTGCCGGTTCTGGATTCGGGACGCGGACCCTCCTGGAACAGGCAGCGCCAGATCTCCCTGCCATCGGCGTCCGTGCCTTCGTCCCCCGACCAATCCGGACGATACCACAGCATGATCGTCCCCTGCTCCTTGACCAGATTCCCCGCGGCCCCGAAACGCAGCACGGCATCCTCCGGGAAATGGGCCGCCTGACCCTTCAGGCCGTCAACCAGCGCCACGTTGGCACACTCTCGAGGCGTGGCTTCGCCCGCCGCCGTCCCGGCCGCGAAGGACGTGTCAAAGGCCAGGTGGAAAAGGAGCTTGGCGGGACGGGCAGCCGCCACGGCAGCGGGCGGGGAGGGCGGGCTCGGGCGGAGGGTGCGTTCGAGGGTCCCCTCGCAGGCCTGACGTACTTCCGCGGCGGTGAGCGCCCCGCTGTAGAGGCGCAATTCGTCCAGTGCCGCCAGGGACGGTTCCTCGCTGCGACCGCCGGCGCCGACGAAGAACCGGGCCCGATCGCGGGGTTTCCAGGTGGTTTCCGTGGCCTGCACGAGTGTCCCGTCCACGTACAGGGCCAGGCCTGACCCGCAGTCCCACGTGGCCACGATGTGGCGCCATTCGCCGCGTGGCCAGTCGGCCGTCGGACAGGTGATGTAGCGGTCGGCCGGGTCCCGGACATCGAAGCGCAAAACGCCCTGGTACAGCCACAGCCAGATGGCGTTGGACCCGGACTCCGTGGCGCCGTCTTCACACACCAGCGTGCGCCAGGCCGTGTCGTTCGCCGGCCAGTGGGGCCGGACCCAGAGCTCGATGCTGCCCCGTGCCTTGTCCAGGTTCCCCGGGGCCACGTAACTCAGGGGCGCGGCGGCGGCATGCTGATCCAGGGCCAGACCCGACTTCCCCGGCACGAAATCGGCGCTCTTGCAGACCCCGAAGCCCGGCCCCGTCGAGTGCACCGCCCGGATGTCGCCGTCGTAGGGGCAGTGGAACGACACCTCGGCGGCAACGGCCGCAAGGCCCGCGCACAGCCCCGCGGCAGCCATCCGAAGCGTGGTCGGACGATGCGACATGGTTGCCTCCCGCCGGTCGCGACATCGACGTGCCGATCCGGTCTCGGCCTGCCCGTCGCCGCCTCTTCGCTCCGCTCGCGTCCCTTCCCCCGGCCTGCCGATGGGCGCGCCACCCGCCCACACGGAGCCAACCACCCACAGACCCCCCGGCCCGGTGTACTGTAACGCCGAACTCCGGCCAGGACAGACGGCAGCCGAGCCGGGACGCTTGTTTTCCGGACATTCTGCCCCCCCGGCGTCCAGAAGACGGGGGGGAGTCGGGACCACCGGACGGGGGTTTTCCGGACATTCTGCCCCCCCGGCGTCCGGAAAACAGGGGGGAGAGCCGGGACCACCGGACGGGCGGTTTCCGGACATTCTGCCCCCGCGGCGTCCGGAAAACGGGGGGGGGAGGCCGGGACCACCGGACAGGCGGTTTCCGGACATTCTGCCCC
>JAFGRS010000565.1 GCA_016935045.1 Lentisphaeria bacterium
CTTGGCCCCCTGAAGGCCGACCCCGCCAAGGGCTTTCACACGCCCTTCCCGCCCATCCAGGGAGTGGACCTCGGCAAGCCCTGCGCCGGCATGTCCTGGCAGCCCGAGCCGAAGTACAGCGACGGCAGCGTCCACATGATGCAGGCCCCCGGCGGCACAGCCACTTTCCTCTTCCGAACCGTCACCAGCGACCGGGACAGAAAACTGCGCGCCTACTTCGGCAGCGATGACGCCCTGGGCGTCTGGCTGAACGGCAGGTCCATCCTGCTGCAGGACGTCAAGAGGGGACCCGGGCCGGATCAGGACGCGGCCGAGCTGCCCCTCGGGAAGGGCGAAAATCACCTCCTCCTTATGATCTATAATTATCAGGGCGGACACGGCTTCTACTTCTCGCCCCGACCGGCGACGGGCCAGACCGGGCGACGGGCCGAGGACCTCCTCTGGCAACAGCTTCGCGAGGCCTTCCCGGACCGCCGCGCCGCCCTCGAAATGGAGTGGGAACGGGCGGACGCCATCTGGGAGAGCCCCTGGCCCGAGGGCGATCTCGCCGCGGTCGCCGGCCGCTACGCCCAGGCCACCCGGGACGAGCCCTTTGCCGCCGAGGCCAAGACTCTTGCCGGCCGCTGCCGGGACGAGGAAGGACTGCGGCAACTGCGGGAGGTGTACCATCGCGCCCGGCGCATCCGCGCGGCGGACTCCCTGCGCGAGCGCCTCAACCTGGCGGCCCTGCAACGGGCCATCGACGACCTGGCCGTGGACTTCCCGGAGACCTATCCCGGGGCCGAAATGCGCACTCGCCTGGACGCCATCCTGCGGCGCACGGAGGCCCTCACCGATCCGGAGGGGACCGTCCAGGGCGCGGGCACGGAGACCCTGGCAGCCCTCGAGGCGGAAGCGGAGTCCCTGCGTCGGGACGCTCTCCTGGCCAACCCCGCCATCGACTTCGAGACCATCCTCTTCGTCCGCCGCAGGGGCGCCGAGGCCCTGCCCCAGAACTGGCAGGGCAATGACCGCCTGCGCACGCTGAAGGTCGACAACGAGATTGCCTCGTTCCCGATCGGGCAGACCGATCCTGCCGTCAGCGTGGTATACAAGCCGGAGGAGCCCATCTTCGTCGGGGATGTGGACCTGCACTTTGATGGCGCGCGCATGCTGTTCTCCACCAACGGTACGGTGTGCGAGGTCGGCGCGGACGGGACCGGGTTCCGGCAGGTGGTCACCGAGATCGACAGCTATGATCCGTGCTACCTCCCCGACGGCCGTATCCTCTTCTGCTCGAACAGCGGCTGCCATGCCGTGCCCTGTGTCAGCGGCAGCGATTACGTGGGCAATCTGCACCTCCTGGATGAGAAGGACGGCAGCATCCGCCGCATCTGTTTCGACCAGGACAACAACTGGTGCCCCGTCATGCTGGCCAACGGCCGCGTGCTCTACACGCGCTGGGAGTATACCGATTCGGCCCACTACTTCAGCCGCGTCCTCATGCACATGAATCCGGACGGCACCAACCAGGCCGAGTTCTACGGCAGCAACTCCTACTGGCCCAACTCAATCTTCTATGCCCGGCCTCTCCCCGGCAGCAGCACCCGCTTCGTGGCCATCGTCTCGGGGCATCACGGCCCCGCGCGCATGGGGGAACTCGTCCTCTTCGACGCGGCGCTGGGACGTCACGAGGCATCCGGGGCGCTGCAGAAGATCCCCGGCCATGGCAAGCCCGTCGAACCCGTCATCCTGGACAACCTGGTGGGCAATGTCTGGCCCAAGTTCCTGCACCCCTATCCCTTGAGCGCCAAGACCTTCCTCGTCTCCTGTCGCCCGACCCAGGCGGACCGCTGGGGGATCTACCTGGTGGATGTCTTCGACAACATGCTGCCCCTCTGCCGTCTCCCCGACGCGCATTGCATGGAGCCGCTGCCCCTGCGTCCCACACCCCCTCCCCCCGTCCTCCCCGATCGCATCCGTCCCGACGACAGGGAAGCCACCGTCTACCTGACCGACGTCTACTACGGCGAGGGATTGCGCGGCGTGCCGCCCTCGACCGTCAAGAGCCTGCGCGTCTACCAGTACGAGTACGCTTACCGCAACACCGGAGGACACTACGTCGTCGGCTACGAGGGCCCCTGGGATGTGCGCCGCCTGCTCGGCACGGTCCCCGTGTTCGAGGATGGCTCGGCCCTGTTCCGGATTCCCGCCAACACGCCTGTTGCCGTCCAACCCCTCGATGGGGAGGGCAAGGCGCTGGCCCAGATGCGCAGTTGGTTCGTGGGGATGCCCGGGGAGGTGGTCTCCTGCGTCGGCTGCCACGAGAGGCAGAATTCGACGCCGGCACTGGCTCCCACTCTGGCCTCACGGTCGGCCCCTGCGAGGATCAGGGCGTGGTACGGCCCGACGCGGGGATTCAGTTTCCGCAGGGAGGTCCAACCCGTCCTGGACCGCCATTGCGCGGGGTGCCACGACGGTACGCGCGAGGGGACGCCCTGCTTCCGGGACGACGGCGAGGAGATTTCCTTCCCCACGGCCCAGAGCGTCTACTCGAAGCCCTATATCGCGCTCCACCCCTACGTCCGCCGCAATGGCCCGGAGGGAGACTACCGCATCCTCACCCCCCTCGAGTTCCATGCGGACACCAGCGAGCTGGTGCAGATGCTGCGCAAGGGACACCACCATGTCCGACTCGACCCCGAGGGTTGGGATCGCCTCCTGACCTGGATCGACCTCAACGTTCCCTACCACGGGACCTGGCTCGAAGCAACCCGGGGCAAGATCAAGGAAGACCTCGTCGCCCTGCGCCGGGAAAACCGCCGGAAGTACGGCGGCATCGACGAGGATATCGAGGCGATCCCCAACCCCTACGCCCGACCGGAGTCCCTCGTGACCCCGAAACCCCGAGAGGCCGTGGCGCCGGCCGGGGATCCCGCCGCGCCGGGGTGGCCATTCCCGGGCGACGAGGCGCGTCGACGCCAGGCGGACAGGGAGGCCCTGGACCTCTCCCTCGCGCCGGAGGTGCGTCTGCGGCTGGTGCCTATTCCCGCCGGAACCTTCCTCATGGGGGACCGGGACGGGGACCCGGACGAACGCCCGCGCTGCGCCGTTCGCGTCGGGGAGTCCTTCTGGATGTCCGCGACCGAGGTCACCAATGAGCAGTATGCCTGTTTCGATCCCTCCCATGACAGCGGCGTGTACGACATGCGCTACAAGGACCAGGTGAACCGGGGGTACTACGTCAATCAGCCCGACAAGCCGGTCATCCGCGTCTCCTGGGACCGTGCCATGGAGTTCTGCCGCTGGCTCTCCGAGCGGACCGGCAGGGAGGTCACTCTGCCCACGGAGGCGCAGTGGGAGTGGGCCTGCCGGGCAGGCACGGAGACGCCCCTGTCCTTTGGCGGTCTCGAGGCGGATTTCGCCACCCACGCCAACCTCGCCGATGTCACCACGAAGAAGCTGGCGGTGCGGGGCGTCAACCCCAAGCCCATCCCCGATCCCCATCCCCTGGCAGCCTATCTGCCCGCCATCCTTGCGGTCGACGATAAGGTCCTCCACCTCGCGCCGCCGGCCGCCTACAGCCCCAACCCCTGGGGACTGCACGACATGCATGGCAACGTCGCCGAGTGGACACGCTCGGCCTACGCACCCTACCCCTACCGCGACGACGACGGCCGCAACCGGGCCGACGGCGAACCCGTCAAGCGCGTCGTCCGGGGGGGCTGCTGGCACGATCGTCCCCACCGCGCGCGTTCCGGTTTCCGCCTTGCGTTCCCTCCCTGGCAGCGGGTCTTCTCCGTGGGCTTCCGGGTGATCGTGACCGGGGACGCCGCCGCCGGATCCGGCCAGGCGGGCAGTTCCCCGCGCCCCGGAGACGATCCGGACCCCTTTGGCCCGCAAGCGGCCCTTGCGGGACCCGGGCGCGAGGCGGGAATCGCGCGAGAGCACACGGTTCGCCATGACTGATCTCGTGGATGTACAGGTCGGCTTCGGCGGTTCGGTCCCGGCCCTGCGGGAAACCGTCGGGATCGACTTCGTGGCGCACCAACTGCGTCGTCACCGCATCTCGGGAGCCTGGGTCCGGATCGCCCCGGACGGGCAGGATTTCGACATCCTGCGCTCGAACGACCGCCTCTTCGAGGCCGCCGCCAGGCGCGCCGACCTCGAGTGGTTCCCCTGCCCGGTCGTCGCCCCCGCCGCCTGCGGCGACCTGCCCCCGGAAGAGCAACAGGTCGACGATCTCGTGCATCGAGGGGCGGTCGCGGCTGTCATCCGCCCGGGACCGGACTGCTGGGAGCCCGAGCCCTGGGTCGTCACGCCGCTGTTGAGGGCCCTCGAA
>JAFGRS010000566.1 GCA_016935045.1 Lentisphaeria bacterium
CCGGATAGGTCCATGGTCCATGGTCCATGGTCCATGGTCCTTGCAGCGCAATGAGATGTGTAGCAATTCCGAGACGTGGAGGATCGAGCGAAATGCCCAAGGGCAGCAACACGTACTCCCTGGTCACCGGGGACTCCCGTATCTGCTTCGACGCCGATGGGTGCCTGCTGGAACTCAGTGGCCGGGGCAGGACCTGGCATGGACGGCCGGGGCCCTTCTGGCAGATGGTTGTGCAGGCACCCTCGACGCCATCGGTCCTGGGGAACCATCGGCCGGCAACGCCCCTCGGTCCCCCGGCCATCCAGTCCTCCGCATCCCGTCTGGTTCTGCGCTACGGGGGGTTGCGGGTCGAGGGGGGGCCTTTGGAGGTCGGTGTGGAGGCGACCATCACCGCGGCGGACGGCGAATTTGCCTTCACCTTTGCGGTGGCCAACCGCAGCCGGACCTGGACGGTTCGCGAGATCCGCGCCCCCCTGGTGACTGTGCCCCTGGCAACGGCGGATCGGCCCGTGCTGCTCTGGCCCGCGGGCGCCGGGGAGCGTTTCGCCGATCCGGGCCGGGCCGGGGTGATGTCCGCCCCCTATCCCACGCGGCTGTTTGTGCCGTGGATGGCCCTGGACGGCGGCCAGGCGGGTCTCTACCTGGCATCCCACGATGCCAGCCTGCGCACGGTCACGCTGAACGCGGATGCCTGCCGCGTGCCCGGCGCCATGGTGCTCTCGGTGGGGGTCTTCCCCTTCGGCGGCCCGGGGGAAAACGCCGTCACGGCGCCCATCCTCCTGCGGCCCTACGCAGGAACCTGGCACGAAGCCGCCCGGCGGTACCGGCATTGGGCCGACACCTGGTACCGTCCCATTCCCCGGCCATCCTGGGTTCGGGAAACCGGCGGCTGGCAACTCGTCATCCTCAAGCAGCAGAACGGCGAGATTCACTGGCCGTACACGGACATCGGGGCGCTGGTGGAACTCGGGAAGGAGAACGGGCTGAACGTGCTCGGCCTCTTCGGTTGGACCGAGGGCGGCCACGACCGGCGTTACCCGATCTATGAACCCGAACCCGCCATGGGCGGGGAGGAAGCCCTGCGCGCCGGAATCGCCAAGGCGCACGCGGCCGGGCAGAAGGTGATCCTGTACACCAACGGCCAGCTTCGGGACATCCTCACGGAATGGCACGCGGCCCATGGACAGACCTCCGCCGCCCTCAGCGAACGGGGAGACCCCTTCGGCGAGTCCTGGCAGAAGTACCGCGACGCCCCGCCGCGACGCATGACCTATGGCTGCCAGTCATCCCGACTCTGGGCCGACACGCTGCTGGCGCTGGCCAGGAGAGTCGAGGCCCTCGGCGCGGACGGCATTCTCTTCGACCAGCTCGGGTCCTGCCACCCCATGTTCTGCTTCAGCACCGAACACGACCACGCGAACCCGGCCCTGGCGACCGGACCCGGCGTCGCCGCGAACCTGGCCCGCATCCAGCAGGAGATGCACGCCGTCAATCCGGATTTCGTGCTCCTGGTCGAACACGTCACCGACGGCGTCAACCAGCACATCGACCTCACCCATGGCTGTGGCACCGGCTTCGCTCCGGGAGGGCAGGGATTCCCCGAGATGCTGCGCTTCACCTTCCCCGAGATCCTGGCCACCCAGCGCCATCCGACTCCCGCCATGGACCGCAACACCGCCAACTGGGCCTGCCTCTACGGCTTCGCCCACGAGGTGGAATACCGCTACTGGCCCGACCGACTCTATATCGAAAAGGGAACCGTCCCGGAATTCTCCGACTACGAACGCATCGGCGCGCCGCCGGACATCGCCCTCATGCGTCGCCTGGACCCCCGGGAGGCCGCGGCCTACCTGCGCCAGGTCGTCGACTTCGAAGGGCGGAACGCGGACATCCTCCGCGACGGCATGTTCCGCGATACCCTCGGCTTTGAGACCGACAACCCGGCCGTCCGAAGCAAGGCCTTCGCCCGGGGCGACCTCCTCGGCATCCTGCTCTGGAACCCAACCCCCGAACCCCAGGCCGTGACCGTGACCGTGACCGGCGGCACACTCCTCGAGGCGGACGCGCCGGAAACCGGGACGGTCCACGCCGCCGAACCCGTGCCCCCCCAGAGCCTGCGACTGCTCCGCTACCGCCGAGACCGGAACGGTATCGCCGAGACCGTCTCGGTGGAGCGAAGAGCGGTACTCCCGGGCATGGACCCGCCCCTCCGGCGCGGGCCCGCACGGTTCGTGCGCCCATGTGCAAGCCCCGACGGGCCGGCAGCCCCGGGGCAAAGGTACGCACCCCGGACCCCGGAGACAGGGACCATGAAGACATCGAAGGGCTCGGATGACTGCCGGTCCCGTTTCGAGGAGGAGACACGGTGAACCTGCGCGTTGTCGGTCGACGGGGCTGTCGCGGGATGCGGCGGCCGGGGTCTGCGGGGGTGTTGTGCCTGCTCGTCCTCCTGTGCGCCCGTCTCCACGGCGCGAGCGCGGGCCGCCAGCCCATTCCGCCCCTCTTCCCGGTACGGATCGAGCATGACTTCGGCGATCCGGAGAAGACGTTCCGCGAGGTCATGGACCTGGTCAAGGCCCAGTACTACACCGACGACGTCGACGACAGGACCCTCTGGTGGGCTGCACTGAAGGGGATCCTCTACCATCTGAGCCCGGAGGAAAACCGTGCTCTGGCGACCATCTGGCTGCCGGATCAGTTCGAGGCGGTGAACGATTCCCTCCACGGGCTGCGCGAATCCATCGGCGTCAAGTGCAGCTTCCATCCCGCCGATGGCGCCCTCACCGTGACCGACGTCATCCCCGGCGGCCCCAGCGAGTCCCTCCTGGCTCCCCTCGACCGCATCGTCCGGATCGACGGCAAAGCCCTCAAGGGAATGCCCGTGGCGGAAGTCTCCGCGCTGCTGCAGGGGGAACCGGGCACCGCCGTCACCCTCAAGGTGGTGCGCGATGTGGCGGTGTTCGACATCGACATCCCCCGGGAGAAGTTCCACCTCCAGACCGTCGAGGGGGAGATGTTCCCCCGGGACATCGCCTACCTGAGCGTGCACTCCTTCGCCGCCGGGGTCACCGAAGCCGCCAGGGAGAAGCTGTCGGACTTCCGGCGCGACGGCGCCGGCCGTCTCATCCTGGACCTGCGCGGCAACGGCGGCGGCGTGCTCCAGGAAGGCCTCCGCTTCACCGAACTCTTCGTCGCCAAGGGCCGACCCCTCATGCGTGTCGTGACCCATGGGGAAAAAGTGAGCTGTTATGTCAGTGCCAACGAGGCTCCTCTGCGCTTCGACCTGGCCGTCCTCGTCGATGCACGCACCGCGTCGGCCGGCGAGATCGTGGCCGCGGCCCTGCGCGACGAGATGGCCGCGACCCTGGTGGGCACCCCCACCTATGGCAAGGCCACCATGGAACGGATCTTCACCCTGGACAGCCAGTGCCGGGTCAAGTTCACCACCGGGGCCATCTACTCCCCGGCAGGACGGAGCTGGCAGAAGAAGGGTCTTACACCCCACATCCAGGTGGACATGGACCCACAGAAGCTCGATCGGGTCAGGGACCTCGCCTTCGACATCCGACTGCTGAACGACCCCCAGCTCCGTGCGGCCCACCTGTTTCTCACCGGCCCCCGCAAGCGTCCCGAAGTCAACGAACCGGAAGTCTCCCTGCCGGACAGAAACGACGCCACGGAACCCGTACCCGATGAATAGGCACGCAGACTCGATCGTCTATCTGCTTGACAAGGTTGTCCGACGCGGGCCTGCCCCGGGGGCCCCGGAGGGCTTGCGGGCCTTGGATCGGTCCCGCGAACGGAGAGGTCGGCCCCCATGAGCGTGCCGACTGAGCAACTCCTGGAACAGGCCCGCAACGGCGACCGGACAGCCTTCGCGGCTGTGTTCGAGCAGTACCGCCCGCTGCTCTGCCGTATCGCCTACCGGCTCGTGGGCGCAGACGACTTCGAGGATGTAGTGATGGACACGTACCTGAAGGTCTGGAAGGCCATTCCCCGCTTCCAGGGGCGCAGTGCCGTCCGTACCTGGCTGTGCAGGGTAACCCACAACTGCGCCCTCGATCATCTGCGCCGGCGCCGGCGTCAGGCGGCCCGGACCCTGCACGATGCCGGCAGCGAGACCGAAGAGGGATCGCTGTGGGACCGCATCGCGGATGACGGGCAGGCTGCTCCGGACCGTCAGGCGGGGCTGCGGGACCTGGGGGAGCTGCTGCGCCGGGCCCTCGACGAACTGACGCCGGAACACCGCCAGTGCCTGTTGCTGCGGGAAGTGGATGGGCTCAGCTACCGTGACACCGCGGCGGCTGCCGGGATCAGCATCGGCACGGTGATGTCGAGGCTCTTCTATGCCAAACGCCGACTGCGGCAGATCCTGCGGCGGCTGGAGATCGAACCATGAAACCACTCTCGGGCAGGCAATTGCGCCAGGCGCTGCGGCAGGTGGACAGGCCGCCGGAGGTGCGCGACGCGGACACCTTCTGGGAGGAGTTCCAGGCACGGGTCGCCCTGACGTCCCAGCAGGCCCCGGGGCAGTGTGCCCGCGTCGTGACTCACAGCGCCTGGTGGCATGTGGCCTGGGCGTGCGTACCCGTCGTGGCGCTGGCGCTGGTGCTCAGCGGCCTGCGGCAGCCGGATCTCCCGGCCCTGGCGGCGGCGCCCCTGCCGGCGTCCACCGTGCTTTCGGAAGTCGAACAGGTGGACGTCTTCTCCGACTACAGCTCGGTGATGATTGTCGAGGACGAGGCAAACGGAGGCACCCTCATCTGGGTGGCCTCGATGGATGCGGGACCGATGCCCTAGACGGATCTATGCATGAACCACGAATGAACACGAATGAACACCAATGGGCAGGAGGAGTTCCGGCAACAGGGGCGGCAGACGGGGAACTCCCGTTGCGTTCCAGTCCAAGCCCGCACAACTGCTTCTCATTCGGGTGGATTCGTGTCCGTTCGTGGTTCTCTCGTGCATACTCCAGGCTGGGATCCCCCCCCGCGAGACAGGCGGTTGGAGACCCATCATGAAAACCCGACATGCGTTGGTGCTGGCTCTTCTGTGCTGCCTGTGGGCACCCCTTGCGGCCCAGGATGGCGCCGTGCTGTCGGCCCGCCTGGTGACGGCCGGCTCGGGCAACGCCCGGGAGGATCCTCGCCTGGGTGACGTGCTGCCGTTGCTGAAGAGCACCCTGCGCTTCTCCTCCTTCCAGCTCGAAGGCGAGGCCACGCTCTCCCTGCGCGAGAATGCCGTCGCCTCCCTGGCCAAGGACTACCGGGTCACGCTCACGGAAGTCACCGGCCCCAGCGCCCTGGTGCACGTCAGCCGGCGGGAGGAGAAGATGCTGCAGACGCGTCTGACCCTGAAGCCCGAGCGGCCGGTCATCGTGGGGGGATTCGACGAAGCGGGAGGGAGCAAGGCGATCATCATCCTGAAGCTGCGCTAGCCTGCCGGCCCACGCCTTCCTTCGCCAAGGAACAGGGATCGGCTGCAGCAAAATGGGAAGGTATTTCCGCGACGTCTCGGAATTGCTACACATCTCATTGCGCTGCAAGGACCATAGACCATGGACCATGGACCATGGACCTATCCGGAGTGCCG
>JAFGRS010000567.1 GCA_016935045.1 Lentisphaeria bacterium
TAGGGATGCTCGCGGTACGCTCGCGCTCCAGGGGGATGGAACGCTCGCGGCCGCGCGGGCATTCGCGGGTTTGACTGAGGCATTACCGCCGCCGCAAGGCCTCCGTCACGGGGGGTACGGTCGAGGACGACCGGCTCCAGCGCCATGGCGTCAGGCTCAGACGTCCTTGCACGTCTGCTCAGAACACCTGCATGGGCGGAGAATGAGAACCATACCAGGCAGGCGCCACCACCTGCCTGCCGGCGGATCCTGAATCCGCCCCGGCGCGCGGGGCGTGTCTTGAGGCCCCTGGCCGCGGCGGTATATTGCGCCGGCTTGCATGGGCTCGGCACGGGTCCCCGAATTCCGGATCACCATGGAGACACCAACCCACGTCCTTCGCCCCCGGTCGCTGAACGGGGCCACGCCGCCCCGCTGGATCGAGGGTCGGGCCCTGGCCGACTACGGCAAGTACCTGACCGACGAATCCAGGCATACGGGGCATGCCGCCGCCCTGGTCTTCCCGACCTGCATCGAGGAAGTGGCGGGGGCCGTCCTGGAAGCACGCCGGCGGGGCCTGCCGGTGACGGTCTCGAACGCGCGTACCGGGATTGCGGGCGGCGCGGTTCCGGCCGGGGGCCTGCTGTTGAGCCTCGAACGCATGAACCGGATCCGCGGCCTGCGCCACGGTCCGGACGTCGGGTTCCTGGTGCGCTGCGAGGCAGGGGTCCTCCTCTCCGAGCTGCAGGACAGTGTGGCGACCGGCAGTTTCGCGGACAGTGCGGGGTGGTCGGACGAATCCCGTGCCTGCCTCGAGCGACTGCGCCGGGGCCGGTACCTGTATCCTCCCGATCCCACCGAACGGGGCGCCGCCATGGGAGGGACGATCGCCTGCAACGCCTCCGGCGCCCACACCTTCCTCTACGGTCCGACGCGACCCTATGTCCAGTCTCTGCTGGTGGTCCTCGCGGATGGCCGCGTTCTCGACATCGGGCGCGGCCAGGCGCGCGCCCGCGAGGACGGGGAGTTCGCCCTCGCTCTGCCCGGGGGGGGTATGCGCCGGGGGCGCATTCCGTCCTACCGCTGGCCGCGGACGAAGAACTCGGGAGGTTACTACGCGGAACCGCGGATGGACCTTCTCGACCTCTTCATCGGCTCCGAGGGGACCCTCGGGATCATCGTCGGGGCCGAAGTGCGCCTGGTCCCGGCGCCCGAAGCCAACTGCGCCGTGGTCACCTTCTGGCCCGACGAGGCCGCCGCCGTCGCCTTCACCCGCCGTTTGCGGACGGAGCGGCAGGATCTCGGCGTGGAAGCCATCGAGTACTTCGGCCCCAATGCCCTGGACCTCCTCCGGCAGCGACGCGAGACCATGGGCGCCATCTCGGGCGTGCCCGAACGCCTGCCGGGTCCGGGCGCCTGCGCGATCTACCTGGACCTGGGTACGGACACGGGTCGGCTGGCGGCCGTGCTGGGTTCTCTGTGCGAACTCGTGGCGGCCGTCGGCGGTGATCCCGAGCACTGCTGGTCGGCCATGGCCAGGGACGAACGCGAGAGGCTCAGGGTTTTCCGGCATGCCCTTCCCGAGACCGTCAACGGGGTGATTGCGGAGGTGCGGCGCCGGCACCCCGGGGTGACCAAGCTGGGCACCGACATGGCCGTGCCCGACGAAGGCCTCGAAGGGGTCCTGGCTCTGTACCGGTCGGCCCTGGACCGGGCGGGGCTCCATTACGTCGTTTTCGGGCACATTGGCGACAACCATCTGCACGTGAACATCCTACCCCGCGACCCGGCGGAGTATGCCGCCGGCCGGCGGCTGTACGAGGGATTCGCCCGGGATGTGGTGGCCATGGGAGGCAGCCCCGCCGCCGAGCACGGAATCGGCAAGCTCAAGACCAGCTTCCTGACCATCCTCTTCGGTCCCGAGGGGCTGGCGGAGATGCGCGCGGTCAAGGCCGTCTTCGATCCCGAGTCGCGGCTCGGCGTCGGGACCCTCTTCCCGGAAGAGGCACAATGAACATCGCGGTCTGCATCAAACAGGTGCCGGACACCACCGAACTGAAACTCGACCCGGTCACGAATACCCTCATCCGCGAAGGAGTCGAATCCGTTCTCAACCCCCTCGATGACTTCCCCCTGGAAGCCGCACTCCGGCTGCGGGAAACCCTCGGCGGACGGGTCACCGCCGTCACCATGGGCCCCCCCCAGGCCGAAGACGTCCTCCGCAAGGCCGTGGCCATGGGCGCGGACGCCGCCATCCTCGCCAGCGACCGTGCCTTCGCCGGATCGGATACCTGGGCCACCAGCCTCACCCTGGCCCGCGTCCTCGAAGCCGCCGGCCCCTTCGACCTCATCCTCTGCGGCAAACAGGCCATCGACGGCGATACGGCCCAGGTCGGACCCGGGATCGCAGCCCACCTCGACTTGCCCCAGGTCACCTACGTAACCGCCCTGCGCTGCCGCGACGGGGCGCTCGAAGTGGCCAGAATGATGGACGCCGGAACCGCCTGGCTCCGGCTCCGGCTGCCTGCCGTCCTGACGGTGCTCAAGGACGCCAACGAACCGCGCCTGCCCAGCCTGGCGGGACGCCTCAGAAGCCTGACCTTCACCCCCCGCCGCGCCGCCCTCGCCGACACCGGACTCGAACCGACCCAGGCGGGACTCGAGGGCTCCCCCACCCGCGTCGTGCGGATCGCGGTCCCCACCGTGCGCCGCCGCCAGGAACGCCTCGAAGGAGATGCCGCGACCGTGGCGGCCCGACTCGTCTCCGTGCTCGCGACCCGCCCCGGCCCCACGGGCGAGGCCTGACGGGGGATGCGGCGCCCCGACCGGCCCCGGGCCCGGGACAGGGCTGACGCAAGATCCGCCAGAGGAGTGCGCCTGCCGCACAGACCGGACTGCGGCACCAGGATCCCTGAACCGGTCCGGGGCCCGGGGCCCGGAGAGGGGGGCCCGCGCAATCGCGCCTCGGCGGGCTATGTTGCCGGCCGGACGCAGCCGGCATGGTCCGCAGGCCGAAGGCGGGAGGAGGGGCCCCGGCGCCGTCAAGGAGCAAGCGATGATCCGTTCGGACCAGATCCTCAAGACCGTGAGCATGATCCAGCACGAGAACCTGGACGTGCGCACCATCACCATGGGCATCAACCTGCTGGACTGCCGCCACCCGTCGGCCGAGGTCTGCTGCCGCAAGGTCGTGGCCAAGATCGAACGTTGCGCCGGCAGCCTCGTGGAAACCTGCAATGCCGTCAGCACCGAGTTCGGCCTGCCCATCGTCAACAAACGCCTCGCCGTGAGCCCGGTTGCGGACGTGGCCGCGGGCCACGACGCGGGGGGCTTCGTGGCGGTGGCAAAGGCCCTCGACCAGGCCGCCCGATCCGTCGGCGTCGACTTCATCGGCGGCTACAGCGCCCAGGTCCAGAAGGGGACCAGCGCGGGCGACAACGTGCTGATCGAGACCCTCCCCGAGGCCCTGCTCGGCACCACGAAAGTGTGCGCCAGCGTCAATGTCGCCAGCACCCGCGCCGGCATCAACATGGATGTCGTCGGCCGCCTGGGCCATACCCTCAAGGCCCTGGCCGAGGGCAGCGCCGACAGGGACGGTTTCGCCTGCGCGCGGCTGGTGATCTTCGCCAACCAGCCGGAGGACAATCCCTTCATGGCGGGGGCCTATCACGGGCACGGCGAGCCGGAAACCGTCCTCAACGTGGGCGTCAGCGGCCCCGGGGTGGTGGCCCGGGCACTCGAGCGCCGCATTGCCGCCGAGGGCCCGGGTGCGTTGGGACTCCACGATCTGGCCGAGGAGATCAAGCAGACCAGCTGTCGGGTCACCCGCTGCGGCGAGCTGATCGGTCGCGAGGTGGCGCGGCGGATGTGCACCCGGTTCGGGGTGGTGGACCTGTCCCTGGCGCCGACTCCGAAGGTGGGCGACAGCATCGGCGAGATCCTGCAGATTCTCGGCCTGGATGCGGTGGGTGCGCCGGGCTCGACGGCCTGTGTGGCCCTGCTCAACGATGCGGTGAAGAAGGGCGGCGCCTTCGCCTCGCAGAGTGTCGGCGGGCTGAGCGGTGCCTTCATTCCGGTGTGCGAGGATGCCGTCCTCAGCGCCGCCGCCGAGCGCGGCGAACTCAGCATCGAGAAGCTGGAGGCCATGACCTGCGTCTGCTCGGTGGGGCTCGACATGGTGGCCCTGCCCGGGGACATCCCCCCGGAGACCCTCTCGGCCCTGATCGCCGACGAGATGGCCATCGGGGTCATCAACCACAAGACTACGGCCGTGCGCTTCATCCCCGTGCCTGGCAAGCGGGCGGGTGACAGGGTGGTCTTCGGAGGCCTGTTCGGGGAGAGCGCCATCCTGCCCGTGCCGAACTCGGGCAAGTCCAGCCGCTTCATCCGCTTCGGGGGCCACATCCCCGCCCCCATCCACAGCCTGACCAACTAGACGGAGCCGTTTGCCCCAGGGCTGTTTCAAGATCCCAACGCCGCCGCCGGGGACCGATGCGGGGGGGCAATTCGTCAGTCACGTGGGGAAGGGGTGTGAAGATACGGCGGAGACCGCCGACTCCATCACGTGACCTGAGCCTGACGCCATGGCGCTGGAGCCGGTCGTCCCCGACCCTACCCCCCGTGACTGAGGCCTTAGCCCAAGTTCCGCACTGCCGGGTCTGAAAACAAGAAAAACAGGTCGATTTTGGCCCCAACGAGACCTGTTTTGAGCGTGGGA
>JAFGRS010000568.1 GCA_016935045.1 Lentisphaeria bacterium
GTCGACCCCCAGGGCCATTCCTTCGGCCATGCGCTGGCCTGGATCGTGCTGCCCGAAACCGTGCCCGTCGATGCGCGTTGGGACGCGAGCCGCTACGACACCGTATCCATCCGCTGCGCCGCGGACTACCCCGACCCACGCTTCGCCGCCGCAACGGCCCGGATCGGAGACACCTCTCTCCCCCTCGAAACGGACGAAAATGCCGAGAACCGACTCCTGCGACTCCCCCGCGAAGAGCAGACGCTGCCGCCCCGGCTGGCTCTCACGGTCGATCCCGGGACGGGCCCGGTCGCCTTCCCCCTCGATACGGCCGCCCGGCCGCGGAACGCTCCACCGGTGCTGTTGGCCTTCGAGGACTGGGGCAGCTTCCTGCAGCCCTTCGAGGCCCCCGACCCGGCGCCACTGCAGTTCAGCGCGGACGGGCGCATGGGGGTCCTGCACGACGACCCTCGGCAGGGACGCTTCCTCGAGGTCCGCAACACCGCACTCGAACAACGCCTCAGTTCCTCCTTCACGACCGCCTTCTCCATCGCCCAATTCCCCATCCTGCAGTTCCGCTATCGCGCCTACGACATGGCCCACCTCACCCTCGCCTTCGCCAACAGCCATTACGTCCGCCTCAATGACGACTACGCCCCCGCTGCCGCCGTCCGCCTGGCCCACGACCTGAGACTCGACGACACCTGGCATACCTGGACCGGCTTCGTCGCCGACGCCTTCACCCAGGAGCCCTTCGCCACGACGCGCTTCCAACCCAAGTCCTTCACCCTCGCCTCGGCCGGCAGCCCGGACCAGACCGGACGCTACTCCCGTTGGCACCTCGATGACCTCGTCTGCGGCCCGGCCGTCGCCAAGGCCGAAGACCTCCGTTGCGTGCCGCGCTACTACGACCGCGACGGGGTGCGCTCCCTCGCCGCCGCGGTCCTGGCCGGCGCCACGGCCTACGATGAACTCGGCCCCGAGCAGCAGGCCGCCCTGACCTGGGTGCCCTGCGAGCCGGGGAAGGCGCTGCCCGTTGCCCTCGATGGGCTGGCGGACGGAGTTCATCATCTGCTCTGCAAGGCCACCGATGCCAGGGGCGCAGAATCGGTCGTTACCGACATCCCTTTCCTGTTGGACACCAAGCCATTGGAGGTCTCCGCGGCGGTCGGCCCCGGCGCGGAACCGGCCTCGAACGGCCTGCAGCTGACCGTCGCCATGGCCAACCACGGGGGGGCACCGTGGCGTATCGAGAAGGCACGCTTCCTGGTGGCGGGAAAGGAACAGGAGATCTCCCCCTGGCTCACACGCTTCGTCCACGGCACCGAGTCCGAGCAGTTGATCCTCAACTACCCCTTCCTCTTCCGCTCCCACCTCGACCGTGCCAAGGACGGCGACGTGCTGGAATTCGCGCTGGACGACATCGTCGACGGCGCCGGCAATCCCACGCCCCGCCTCAGCGTGCCCCTCAAGGTCGACTACGCCACCGACAAGACGGGACCGGCATGGTACTACATCTCCTTCGACACCAGTGTGCACTGGTGGTGGAACTGGGACGGATACCGCAACACCACGGTGGCCTTCAGTCCCGGGCAGCACAACCAGGCCACCGTTGCCCATACGGCCGGCAGCAGCCCCTTTCTCACCCACCTCACCTACAGCAGCTCCGGCGACCTGACCCGGTCCCTGAGCTGGAGGCCGTCGAGCCACCCGTGGCTCGCCTTCCGGGCCATGCAACCGGCCTACAACCCAAAGCGGGGCATCCTCTGTCGTCTGGTTCTCACGACCACCGACGGGCGCACCTACACCCTGTCCCTGACAGCCCCCGCAAAGGGAGATGCCGAACTCAACCGCAGCCAGACCGTGCCCTGGCAGAAGGACATCTGGACGCGCCTCGCCTTCAACGTGCGGGACCTGCTCAAGGCTGCCGGCGTCAGCGACGAACTCCTGGAGAAGACCGTCATCAACTCCGTCAACATCCAGCGCCGGGGCACGCAAAACCAGGAACCACTCTACCTTGACGACTTCTTCATCCACGGCGGACCGGCGGACCCCGCCAAACCCGACCCCCTCAAATGGTACGCCTACGACGCCAGCGGCGTCGACAACCTGCAGGTGGAATGCCTGGACGCGGAAGACAAGACCCTCTGGGCCGAGACCCTGCCCGCGCCCAGCGCCGATCTGCAACCCCTCCGCGCCCGCATCACCGGCCACGCCTGGCTGCGCTGCTCGGCCAGGGACAAGGCCGGGAACCTGTCGGTGCCCTTCTGGCTGCCCCTTGGAGGCAGCTGAGACCATCCGGATACCAACCCCGGAAGCGGCGGCGGGACCTGGAAACAGGCCAATCGGTTCCCGCCGCCACTGTCCTTGCGGCAGTGGAGCGCCGATTCGGATCGAGGGGGGGAACGGCCGCGCCCCCTCCCCGCCCTCCTGTCGGCGCTCCACCGGAACGACCCCGGCGGCGGCGGCGGGACCTGGAAACAGCCCTGCTCCCGGGTAATGCCTCAGTCAAACCCGCGAATGCCCGCGCGGCCGCGAGCGTTCCATCCCCCTGGAGCGCGAGCGTACCGCGAGCATCCCTA
>JAFGRS010000569.1 GCA_016935045.1 Lentisphaeria bacterium
CAGGGATGCTCGCGGTACGCTCGCGCTCCAGGGGGATGGAACGCCCGCGGCCGCGCGGGCACTCGCGGGTTTGACTGAGGCCTCACGCGCGCTGGTGGGGCCTCAGTCCCATGCGAGAATCGGCTCAGCAGGAGCTTCGCCCTCCAGGGGATGGGATGCGGCTCTGCGGCGCGTCGCCCTCCACGGGATGGGGAATGGCGCCCGGAGGGCCGTGCGCCGTACTGGGGGGATGGAGCAGGCTCCTTTGCGCCGTCAGTGGCGGCGGCGGAACCAGTGCAGGGACAGCCACAGGCAGATGCCGGAACAGGCAAGGATGGTTCCGGGGAGCCCCGCGACAACCGCCAGGAACAGGATCGGGTCTGCCCGTGCGGGGCTTGTCGCGGGGTCGGTTTGGGCAAACCGGGATACCCCGGCCATTGCCGCGGCAAACCCCACGTAGGCGACCGAGGTAGCCAGCGCGGCTCCCGCTGCCACCGCCGTGGCCGTACGCTGCAGCAGCACGCCGGCCAGGAGTCCCGCCCCGTGGGTCAGCAGGATGCCAGACGTTCCCCACGCCAGGAAGAGCAGGGTTTCTGGGGAGACGCCGCGTCCCAGTGCCCATGCCGGGAGGTGGGCTGCCAGGCAGAGTAGAGGAACCGCGCCAATGGCCATCAACGGCAGGAGGACCTTGCAGCGCCAGACGGTGGTGGCGCGAACCGGCAATCCCAGAAGGAAGCTCGCGGTGCCGGCAGACGTCTCCGAGGCAAAGGCCTGGGCTGCCGCCAGCAGGGCGCAGACCGCACTTGCCAGCCACAGCGCCACGGCAGCGTGCCCTCCGGGACGAGCGCCCAGGGCCACCCGAACGCCCCACGCGACGGGAGGCACGGCGATGCCCCAGAGCAGCCACCACGAGGAATGCCATTCCTTCCGCAGCAGGGCGCGGCTGGGACCTTCGAGGCGCGGCCAGGACGGTTCGGACGGTCCGGATCCCGTTTTCATGGCAACGTTCCCTCCCCGTGCCGGTCCGAATCCCCGCCCTTCACCAGCGCCACGAAGATCTCCTCCAGGGTCAACCGGCGGCAGGCGAATGCCGCCCCGGGCGGGGAGAGGGCCCTGTACCTCTCGGGGGCGTGGGCGTCGAAATCCTCCACCACGGCGACCCATTCGCGGCCCTCCCGGTCCAGGGTCAAAGCCCCCGGCAACGCGAATGCATCCGGGGTCGTGTCGGCGAAGCTGACACGCACTTCGCGCACGCGGTCCTTGAGGTTTTCGAGGGAATCCACGACCCGGATGCGCCCCTCTTCGATCAGGATGATCGTGTCCACGATGCGCTCGACATCGGTCAGCAGGTGAGACGACACGAGCACTGTCTTGCCGCTGGAGGAGGCCATGTCGGTGATGCTCTCGAGGAATTCGCTTCGGATCACGGCGTCGAGTCCCCCCGTCGGTTCATCCAGGACGAGGACCTCGGGATGGTGGGCCAGCGCCAGCGTCAGGGCGGTCTTGGCGACCATGCCCCGGGAGAGTTCCCGGATGGGCTTGTTCTCATCGAGTCCGAAGTGGTGCAGCAGTCGGTGGGCTTCGGCGTCGTCCCAGGTGGGGTAGAAGGGGGCGACGAAGGCGAGGAGTTGGCGCAGGGTCATCCAGGGGTACATGGCGTGTGTTTCGGGCACGTATCCCACGCGTCGGCGGATCTCGACCCCGTCGCGGACCGGGTCGAAGCCCAGCACCCGGGCGCATCCGGCCGTGGGCCGGGTGAGCCCGAGCAGCATCCGGATCAGGGTGGTTTTCCCCGCCCCGTTGCGGCCGACGAGCCCGTAGACGGCGCCCGCTTCAAGGGCGATGCTCGCGTCCCGGACCGCCATGGACCTGCCGTACCGCTTGCTCAGCTGATCGCACCAGATGGCCGCTTCCGCCATGGGATGTCCTCCTTTACGGGAGCAGACGTGTCCGCCGCCCATCGCTGACGCGCACCCGCCACAGGCCATCGTCGGCCAGCACCGCGAGGTGGTCCGTCCCCCACCATTCGGCAGCGTGGCAGGGGCCTTCCCAGACCGTGCTTCCGGAGCGGTTCTCGGGGTCATACACGTCCAGGCGGAATGGGCGTGTCTTTCCCGCTCCCGGCGGCACCATCTGCAGAAGCACGCGCCGGCGTTCCGGGGAGGGTCTGGCGAGGGCGCAGCGCTCGTAGGGGATGCGCTCGATGCGATCTTGGGTGAGGTCCACCAGGACGAGGGTGGTGCCCGCCGAGGCGCCGTTCTTTTGCGCTGTGGCCGTCTCAGCCAGGAGAAGCTGGGAGCCATTCTGGAGGAAGACGGGTCCGTCCAGGATGCCGGAGGCGGGTGGGAGGAGGCTTTTCTGGACTCCCGTGGCGGCCTGCAGGTCACAGAGGATCGCGTGGGCTCCGCCGGTGTCCGGGTACACAGATGCCGCCAGTCGGCGCCCATCGGGACTGACGTCGGTTCGTGTGCAGCGGCCGTCGAGTTCGAACAGGCGCGAGGCGCAGGTGCACGAGCCTGTGTTGGCCAGGTCCGGCGGGTTGTAGGTCTCGACCCGGAGCCACCACTTCCGTGATGTATCGGTGGGCCTTCGTGCCGAGCCGACGAAGATGCGGTGCGCGGCCTGGTCGCTGGTGAGGAGGTAGGACCAGCCGTTGTTGGCCCATGGAACCGGGTCGGGAGAGGGGGGAAGCGGGTGCCACGCAGAGGAAGGGACATGCAGATAGCCGGACCCATGGAGGAACAGCCAGCGGTCCCCGACCCACACGGGTTGCTGGCCCATCCTGCGACTGCCCGGCTCCAAGAGTCGGTTGGCGGACCCGGTGGATGTATCCCTGAGGACCATCGCGGCACGCCTGTAACGCCACCAAGTGGCCAGACCCAATCGTCCGGGGGCAAACAGAGCGGTGCCGTGGCAGTAGACGAACCGTTGCCCGTTTCGGGACCAGCCCGAGCTGGCCCCGTTGGCTGCCACGGGGTATCCGAGGCCGTCCCAGGCGAGACACGTCGGCCAGGCCCGCGAGATCCACTCCGCGTGCCCCTGGCTGTCGAGGAGTGCGATCCGGGGCATCTTCCAGCGGTGCGATTGCTGCAGGAGAAGGTGGTTGCCATCCGGGGAAGGGGAGATGGCGGCTTCCGCGAGCCAGGCACTTCCGCGGGGGACGTCCCCGGCAAAGACCTTTTCCGGGGGCTCGAACAGCACCTCGAGGTAGAGGGCTGCAGCGGGGAGAAGGGAGGCGGTGGCCAGCCCGGCCAGGATGGCCAGGCCGACAAACCAGAGCCGGCGCACGCGGCTACGATAGCTCGCCGCCCAGGCCCACCAGGAAGCCACGAGCCACATCCCCGTCGCCCCGAGCAACACCAGCCCCGCAAAGGCCCTGGGCAGCCCGAAGCCTGTGTTCAGCAGCAGGATCAGCAACAGGCAACAGGCTGACAACGCGGTCGCCGCCGCACCCGCCAGGATCGAGCCGACGACTCCCACGCCACAGGCCGCCAGCCAGGCAGGGAAAGCGCAGGCACAGCAGAGCACGCAGCAAGCAAGGGAAAGGGCCTGCAGAGCCCCTGCGTCGGGCTCGAACACGCCTGCGGAAGGCACCCCGACGAGGACCAGCGTCCCGCTCAGCAGCGGGATCGCTCCCGCCAGAGTCAGAAGACAGACGACAACCTGCTTCCCGAGCAACACCAACGGGGCAGATACCGGCAGCTGCCGCAAAAACTGTCCCGTCCCTTCCTCGGCCTCCCCCGCGAAGGCATTGGCCGCCAACACAACCGGCAGGAACAGCCACAGCACCGCGGCACCCATGCAGGCGACTTCCGCGAACTGCGAACTCCGCCCCATCCCGCCCAGCAGGACCAGCATCGGCACCGCCGAAACCCCCGCCGCCACCCCTGCCTGCCGGCGGAACTCCTTCCGCACCAACGCCCGGAAACCGGGCCACCAACCGCGTGTCGTCACGACCCACCCCCCCGCCGGAACACCCGGTCCACCAACTCCCGCGCTTCCACTTCCGTCAGACCGGCATCGCGCACCGCCGCCAGCGCCGTGTCCAGCCCCGCCACCACCCGCTCCCGACACAGAGAGCGACACCGCTCGCGAGCCCCCTCCACAACGTACAGACCCAGACCCTTGCGCGTTTCCACCAATCCGAGACGCTCCAGATCACGATAGGCCTTGGCTACGGTGTTCGCGTTCACCCGCACCGTCCGCGCCATCTCCCGCACCGAGGGAATGGCATCCCCCGCCCGCAATGCACCCCGGGAAATCCCCGCGACGACCTGGTCCACCAGTTGCTGGAAGACCGGTACCGCCTGGGTTGGGTCGATATGCACGTGCACGGCCACTTGCCTCGCTGTTATACTGTACTAGTACACCATGCCAATGCGGAATGCAAGGGTCGGTGGGGAAGAAAAGACAAGCGTGAGCCAGGCCTCACCATGTTTGGCTGCAGGGCGCGCGGACGTGGAGTGTCCGTAGGGGACGCGGGGATGGTACGCGGAGGGCCGCGCCCCATACGGGGGATGGGGAACGGCTCCGCGGAGCGTCGCCCTCCAAGGGATGGGGATGGCGCGCGGAGGGCCGCGCCCCATACGGGGGATGGGGAACGGCTCCGCGGAGCGTCGCCCTCCAAGGGATGGGGATGGCGCCCGGGGGGCCGTGCGCCGTACGGGGGGGTCAGGCGTTTTCCCAGGCCTGGTGCAGTCGTCGGAAGGTATCCCGGACGGTTTCCTCGGGGGTTTTTCCTGGCCAGGGGGTCATTTCGAGGACGAGGTTGCCGCGCTGGTCGGGCTGGAGGTAGCCGACGTCCAGGAGGGCTCGCAGGATACGGGTGAGTTCCGGGACGTCGATTTCGCCGCCCGGCAGTCCGATGGGGGGATGGGTGTCGCCGTAGCGGGGATGGGTCGGGTCCTTGAGGACGCAGTTGCCGAGGTGGACCCGTTGCAGCACCGGGGCGGCAGTCTGGATGGCGTCTTCGAAGGGTTCTCCCATCAGGGGGAGGTGGGCGACATCGAGTTCGATGCCGAGATTGGGGGACTCGGGGCGCAGGTTCCGGATCAGGTCCACGCACTGCTGCACCGAACCGTAGAGGAAGCGCTTGTCGATGGTGGTGTCGAAGGGTTCGAGCAGGGCGGTGATGCCGTGGGGCGCCAGTTCGGCGCCGAGCCAGCGGCAGAGATCCCGGAAGGCCTCGTAATGCCGCGGCTCGGCCTCGGCGGGGGAGGGTCTTCCCGAGGCGAAGACGAAGCCGGTGGCGCCGATGGAGGCGGCCTGGCGGACCATTTCGCGGAGGAGGACGCGGACGATGCCGGTTTCGCTGGCGGTGGTCGCGGCCAGCCCGAGGCTGCGGAGCGGAAAGAAGTGGGTGGCGAAGGTGATGTCCCGTTTGCCGCAAGCGCGGACAGCCTGCACGGCCTCGGCCTGCCAGGGGGCCGCCATGGGCAGGCAGCAGTCGAGGGTCTCGATGTCGGCGCGTTGGGCGAGGGCGGCCAGGGTACGCGCGTGGAATGCCTCGTCCCGGGCGCAGTCGGGGTACAGGAGATGATGCACAAGGCCCAGGCAGGCATAGGTTTCGAGGGGCTGTTTCATGGCGTTATCGTTTCTCCGCGTGGGGGTCGGGGGCGCTCCTGGCCGGGACGAGAGGCTGCGGACCGTCCGTCGGAGGAGAGTGTACCCGTTGTCGGCAGGCGTGCAAGCGGCCCCGGATCGAGGCCGGGGGATGCCCACGCGGCCGTGGGCGCTCCAGGGGATGGGAGCGGCCGCGTCCTCGCGGCCATCGGGGGATGGGAGCGGCCGCGTCCTCGCGGCCATCTCGGGGGATGGGAGCGGCCGCGTCCTCGCGGCCACGTTCCGGCCTATATTGGCGTGGGCGCCAGGCTGGGCATTGGAAAATGTGTCCCCTCCCGCGTTATAGATGTTTAGGAGCGTAATCCGTTTGCGGGGCCCTGCCCGGCGGAACACGGGATCATCCCGGATGGGTCGGTGGAGCCATTCCCGGGCGTCCGGTACGGCGGCGACCGCCGGCTCCAAGGGGAGGCGGGCCATTCTGGCGACTGTGAGGGTATGGTATGGAAGGTCGAACCTGGGTCATGGGTGTGTTTGCAGCGGGAGGTCGTGCGATGTCCGCCAAATTCATTCTGACGTTTGCGGTGGTCTTCGTGGTGGGTCTGGGCGCGCAGGAGATCGGTTTTGTCGAGCGCTACGCCCTGGCGGAGGACCGGAGTGCGGTGTTGCAGGAGTTGGTTCCGGGTTCGGAGGATGCCTTTGCCTGGACGGTCCTGGATCAGCAGAACCGGGGCAACCTTGAGGAATCGGAGCGTTTGCTGTCGGACTACGCGAAGGCGTATCCGGACTCGGCGCGGCGCGAGGTCCTGCTGAACCGCCAGCGTCTGCTGGGGTACGAGGCGGACCCCGAACGGGCCGTGGCGCACATCCGCGAGCGGCTCGCCCTGCGCTTCGACCAGCAGCGGGAGAAACTGCCCGAAGAGGCGGATTTCCCCACCCGGTTGGATCCGGGCCTCGTGGCCCGGGAGGCCCTGACGCAACGGGCCCTGACCCAGCCGGGGTTGCGTGGGTTCCGGACCGACCGGCAGGAGGCCGTCGACCTGCTGCTGGGGCTCTCCCTGGATCCGGACCGCCGGCGCAACCTTCTGAATGCCCTCGACTGGCCCCAAGACCCGAACCTGGCGGACCTGGTGGTCGCGGACCTCAAGCACCAAGGCAGCCGCGGCTTCGGCTCGCTCAAGGCCCATGGGCAGCTGCTCCTGCCCCAGCTGGACCGCTGCGCGGAGGCTCTGCCCGAACTCCTGAGCAACGCGAACTTCGTGGCCGCGTACCTGGGCAAGCTGCAGCCCCACCCGTACTGCGACTGGCGGAACGTACCCGAGGAAGAGGATGCCTACCTGGCGCGGCTATGGGGGTTCGCCTCCCGCCTGCCGCCCTCGCAGAACAGCCTCAAGGCGCACGTTCTCTATCACCGCCTGCAGTTTGACCGTGGCCGGGGGGTGTTCGACCGGGATCTCTTCACGGCCTACGTCCAGTTGCCGCGTCCCGTGCCCTATATCCGGCGCGAATACCTGCGCCAGCGCAACGTCC
>JAFGRS010000570.1 GCA_016935045.1 Lentisphaeria bacterium
CCGTTGCGTCCCGGTCCAAAGCCCTGCGACTGCTTCTCATTCGTGTGAATTCGTGTCCATTCGTGGTTGTCGCGTGCATAGTCCAGGCTCAGTCGCCTTCCGGAACGTACATCCCTTCCACCCGCTCCACACCGGGGTCGATGCGCGCGTTGCGCCGCTGGAACGTCGGGATGTCCAGATTCTCCCCGTTCCGGAAGGTGGGGTGAGGAGAACCCGCGAAGACCCCCGGTTGCTGCTCCGGAAAGGGCAGTTCATCGACCAGACCCGGGGGAGGCGCCGCCCCCCGCGGACGCCGTGTCCCCGCGCCTTCGGTCTCCCCGGGGCGGGGTTCGCCGCTCAGAAGGTCGGGCTGGGCTTTGCCCTCCCGCTGTGCCTCCCGCACCACCAGTCCCGTCACCTGGATGCGGCCCTGCATCCGGGGGTCGATGTAGGCCCCCACCAGCAACCGCGCGCTGGGCTGGAAGCACTCCTGCAGCCCGTCGAGGCAGCACTGCACCTGACGGATGGTCAGATCTTCGCCTCCCAGCACCGTCAGCAGCGCGCCGTCCACGTCCCGCAACCGCTGCGCGCCGCCGACAAAGGGCGAGGCGAAAAAGGCATTCACGGCCTGCTCGCAGGCCGTTTCGCCCTCTCCCAGGCCGATGCCGAGGGCGCACGTCGAGCCCGGTCGCCGCACCATGCGTTTCACCCCGGCCAGGTCGGCGGTGAGGAGTCCTTCCGCGCAGCAGATGCGTGCCAGGCCGGCCACCGCCTGGGCGAGGAGGTTCCCCGCCAGGGCGAAGGCATCGGCACTGGGCGTGTCCGGCGGCAGTTGCCCGAAGAGCAGGCTGTTGGGAATCGCCACCACCGCATCCGTCTCGCCCCGCAGGCGCAGCAACGCCTGCTCCGCCGCCCGGACGCGCTTCACTCCCTCGAACGAAAACGGCAGGGTGACAACGAATACCACCGGCACCGCACACTCCCGGGCCAACCGCGAGACCACGCGCAGGGCGGCATTCCCGACCCCGCCCCCCAGACCCGCCACCGCAAAAACCAGCCGGGACGCATCCAGCACGGCCCGCATGGCATCGGTACTGGCCGCAAGGGCCTGCTCCGCGAGTTCCTCGTCGCCGCCACAGCCCTCGCCGTGCGCGTAGGACTGCCCCAGAAGCAGGGGGTCGGGCACACCCGACTGCCGCAGGGCCTCGGCGTCCGTGTCCATGCCCACGACACGCAGTCCCGCGAAGGCATATCGGCGCTGCACGACGGCCGCGATGCGGAGTCCGCCGCGGCCGATGCCGGCGAGGGTGATGCGACGGGTTGAGGGGTCGGACTGTGCAGCCGTCATGATGACCTCAGAGCCTGAACGACTCCCGCGTAAGGCGCAGCAGCCGTCTGAACTCCTGCCAGAGCTGTCCCCCGAGGGACGCAGCGTGCCCACTGCCTTCGATGTCCTGCACGAAGCGGCCCCAGCGGATGAGCCCGACGGGGGTCATGTAGTGCGGCGCGTTGAGAATGTCTTCCTGTCCGCTCAGAAGTCGCGGCTTGATGACGTCGGCGGGCAGTCCCAGGATCTTGTGGGCCAGCTGCGTGATGCCCGGAATGAGGGCGCCGCCGCCACAGAGCTTGACCCGGCCGCCGACGCACCCCAGGGCATGGTTCCGCAACAGGTCCTCGCGGATCGCCTGAAACAACTCCCCAAGACGCAGTTGCGCGATCTCCTCAAGGCTCACGCAAGGCACCTCGCGGCAGGTACCGGCACCGGTGCGGATGTCCACCGTCCGATCCCGACCGTCCCGCCGGACCAGCGCGGAACAACCGTGTCCCGCCAACTCCCGCACCAACGCCTTGCCCCGGGCCGGGGACAGATGCAGCCCGATGGCCAGATCGTTGGCGAGATGATCGCAACCGACGGTGATCTGCCCCGCATGGAAACAGCCGTTGCCCTGGAAAACCGCATACTCCGTGACCCCGGCCCCAATGTCCACCAGAAGCTGTCCCTGCTCGGCGTCCCCCGGGCCAAAGGCGGCGAAGCAGTCCGCCACCGCCGAGAAGGCGATGTCCTTCGCCCGGGCGTTCATCAGTTCGTGCACGAGGGCGCAGGCGGTTTCGAGGGGTTGGTGTTGCCCCACGATCAGGAGGACCTCGGCCGCAAGCCAGTCGCCCACGCGCCCGTTGGCCGACTGCAGGCGGATGCCGTCGTCCACCTGGAAGCAGCGCTCGCAGGTGTGGATCACCTGCTGGTCCGGGGGCAGGCCGTAGCTGCGGGCCCCCTGGACAGCCGTGACGATGTCGTCGTCGCTCACCGTACGTCCGGCGCCCTGAATCATGGTGCGCCCCACCGCCACCACCGAGCGGATGTGCGCCCCCGTCGTGGCCAGGAAAATGGGGCCGTCAATCACCAGGCCCGATGTGCTCTCGGCGGCGTTGACCGCCCGGGCCAGTTGGCTCAATACCTTGTCGGCATCCAGAATCTCCCCCTTCTGCACATGCAGAGAGGGCGCCTGACCAGTGCCCACGATCGCCAGAACGTCATCACGCTGAAACTCCCCCATGACAACTTTGATCGTGCTCGTGCCGATCTCGATGCCGGTAAGAATGTTGCGTTTCGGCTTCCTGGCCATGGCTGTGCGGGTGTGCTCTCTTCGCCCGGACGTTTCAACACCGCCCCCGCAGGGCGCGGTCTGCTGCGGAAACGTACTGGTGGGCCAAACAGGCGTCAAGGCGAGCCCGCACCGGAGAAAGAAGGAGCGAACCGGGCTGGGCTGACTCTGTGTGCATACTCAACGTCTCGGAATCGTCTGGAGCGCCCGGGTCCCCGCCGCCACGGTCCTTGCGGCCGTGGAGCGACGATCCGGGAGAGGGGGGGAAGAGCGGCGGCGCGCCGCCCCTCTTTCTCCTCATCGGCCCTCCCCCGGGCAGAGACCCGGGCGGCGATGCCGCAATGTCTCCGTGGAGTCTGCCGCCAACGACACCAGGATGCTCGCGGTACGCTCGCGCTCCAGGGGGCAGGATGCTCGCGGTGCGCTCGCCCTCCAGGGGGCAGGATGCTCGCGGTGCGCTCGCGCTCCAGGGGGCAGGATGCTCGCGGTGCGCTCGCCCTCCAGGGGGCAGGATGCTCGCGGTACGC
>JAFGRS010000571.1 GCA_016935045.1 Lentisphaeria bacterium
GCCAGGGTGTGGCATCGCCGCGGGTGGGCGGGGGTTTGGGCAGGATTTCGAACTGGGTGACACTGCGAGCGCCTTGTCTGTGGCTGGTGCCGACGCAATCGGCGCCCGTATCGCCGCCGCCGATGATGACGACGTGTCTGCGCGCGGCGCTGATGCGTTCCCGGGTGCCGATGTCCTCTCCCAGCACGATGCGGTTCTGCTGGGTGAGGAAGTCCATGGCGAAGTGGATGCCGGCCAGTGCGCGTCCGGGGACGGTCAGGTCGCGGGGTGTACGGGCGCCGCCGGCGAGGAGGATGGCATCGCAGGTCCGGCGGAGGTACTGGATGCTGATGTCGGTTCCCACCTCGACGCCGGTCTCGAAGCTCACTCCCTCGGCGCGCATCTGCTCGATGCGGCGATCGAGGACGTGCTTTTCGAGTTTGAAGTCGGGGATCCCGTAGCGCAGGATGCCGCCGACGCCCCGGTCTCTCTCGAACACGGTGACCCCATGGCCGCCGCGGGCCAGTTGCTGCGCCGCGGCGAGTCCTGCCGGACCGCTGCCGACGATGGCCACCCGGCGTCCCGTGCGCCGGTGGGGGGGGGCGGGTGCGATCCAGCCTTCTTCCCAGCCGCGTTCGACGATGGCGAGTTCGAGTTGGCGGATGGTGACCGGTTCCTGGTTGAGGCCGAGGGTGCAGGAGGTTTCGCAGGGGGCCGGGCAGACGCGTCCGGTAATCTCGGGGAAGTTGTTGGTGCTGTGGAGGAGGTCGAGGGCGCGGCGCCACTGGCCCCGGTATACCATGTCGTTGAAATCCGGGATCAGGTTGGCCAGGGGACAGCCGTGGGCGTGGCAGTAGGGGATGCCGCAGTCCATGCAGCGGGCGGCCTGCTGCAGCAGCTCGGCCTGGGGGCGGGGGGCCTGGACTTCCCGGTAGTCGCGGACGCGTTCGTCCCTGTCCCGTTTGAGGAAATCCCTGCGGGGGTATTCGAGGAAGCCTGTTGGTTTTGCGCACATGGTGTCGCGATCCTCAGCGATGTCCGGTCACCAGTTCGTGGTAGACCTCTTCCGTGGCGCTCAGAGTCTCCGATTCGCGGTCTTCGCGGTCTTTCATCCGTTCCAGGACCCGTCGGTAATCGATGGGCAGGACCTTGACGAAGTAGGGCAGGCGGTTGTCCCAGTTGGCGAGGATTTCCCGGGCCATCTCGCTGCCGGTGAGTTCGGCGTGCCTGGCGATCAGGGAGCGGAGGGTCTGCACGTCGTCCCAGTTCCAAACGCTTTCGAGGTCCACCATATCGAGATTGCAGCGTGTGTCGAAGAGTCCCGACTGGTCGTAGACGTAGGCGATTCCCCCGCTCATGCCGGCCGCGAAATTGTCGCCCGTGGCCCCGAGGACGACGACCGTTCCTCCCGTCATGTACTCGCAGCCGTGATCCCCCACGCCCTCGACCACCGCCAGCGCGCCGCTGTTGCGCACCGCGAAGCGTTCTCCCGCCTGGCCGTTGAGGTAGACCTGGCCGCCCGTGGCCCCGTAGAGGATGACGTTGCCGGCGATGATGTTCTCGCCGGGGCGGATCGAGGAGGCCGGGTGAGGCCGCACCACGATGAGGCCGCCGCTCATGCCCTTGGCCAGGTAGTCGTTGGCGTCGCCGTGGACCGTGATGCCCAGGCCCGGCGCCAGGAAAGCCCCCAGGCTTTGCCCGGCGCTGCCCGTGAAGACCAGCTCGATGGCGCCGTCGGGAAGCCCTGCCGGGCCATGACGCCGCACCACCTCCTGGCTCAGGCGTGCTCCCACGCTGCGGTGAATGTTCCGGATGGGCATTTCGAGGTGCACCGGCCGGCCCTCCTCGATGGCATCCCGGCAGGCCTCGATCAGGGCGTCGTCGAAACAGCTCACCGGCTCGAAGAACCCGGTCCGGGCACAGCGCAGGGCGATGCTCTCGGGGCGTTCGGGCGCGGCCAGGAGGCGAGAGAAGTCGAGTCCTGCCGTCTTCGGGTGGTCCGGGGCCGGGACGAAGCGCAGCCGCTCCGAGTGCCCCACCATCTCGTCGACGCCGCGGAACCCGAGTTCCGCCATCACCCCGCGGAGGTCCTCGGCCAGGAAGCGGAAGAAACACTCCACGTACTCCGGCCGGCCGCTGAAACGGGCCCGGAGACGCGGGTCCTGGGTGGCCACCCCCACCGGGCAGGTATTCGAGTGGCACTTGCGCATCATCACGCAACCCAGGGTCACCAGCACCACGGTGGCGAAGCCGAATTCCTCCGCCCCCAGGAGCAGGGCGATGGCCAGATCGCGCCCGGTGCGCAACTGGCCGTCCACCTGCACCCGGATCCGGTCCCGCAGGCCGTTGAGGCGGAGGGCGTGCTGGGTCTCCGCCAAGCCCAGTTCCCAGGGCAGGCCGGCATGCTTGATGGCCGTCAGCGGGCTGGCGCCGGTGCCGCCGTCATGCCCGGCGATGAGCACCATGTCCGCCCGGGCCTTGGCGACCCCGGCCGCAATGGTGCCCACACCCACCTCGCTGACCAGTTTGACCGAGACTCGGGCCCGGGGGTTGACGCACTTGAGGTCGTAGATGAGCTGGGCCAGGTCCTCGATCGAGTAGATGTCATGGTGCGGCGGCGGGCTGATGAGGGTGACGCCGGGGGTCGTGTGGCGGACCCTGGCGATGTCGGCGCTGACCTTGTGTCCCGGCAATTGCCCACCCTCGCCGGGTTTGGCGCCCTGGGCCATTTTGATCTGGAGTTCGTCGGCATGGAGGAGGTAGTCTGTGGTGACGCCGAAGCGTCCGCTGGCGACCTGTTTGACGCGGCTCATGCGGTCGCCGCCGGCGCCGGGGGCATAGCGTGCCGGGTCTTCGCCGCCTTCGCCGCAGTTGCTGCGGGCCCCGAGGCGGTTCATGCCGATGGCGATGGCTTCGTGGGCTTCCTGGCTGATGGAGCCGAAGCTCATGGCGGAGACGACGAAGCGCCGGACGATGGACTCGACGGGTTCCACTGCATCGAGGGGGACGGGGGTTGCGGGCACGAATTCGAGCATGCTGCGCAGGGTGACGCGCTGTGTGGCCTGGTCGTTCATGGCTTGGCAGTAGCGTTGGAAGAGCCCGTAGTCCTGTTGGCGCACGGCCTGTTGCAGGGCGCTGATGGCCTCGGGGGTCCAGAGGTGGCGTTCGCCGCCGCGGCGGGTGTGGTAGTTGCCGCCGATATCGAGGAGTGTCGAGCGTCCCTCGGCGGCTTCGAAAGCGTCCCGGTGACGGCTGCATGCCTCCTCCGCCAGCTCGTCGAGCCCGATGCCGCCGACCCGGCTGGCGGTGCCGGTGAAGTAGGTTTCGACAAGGTCCGACCCCAGGCCCACCGCCTCGAAGATCTGGGAGCCGAGGAAGCTGCGGATGGTGCTGATGCCCATGCGGCTGAGGGTCTTCAGGAGCCCCTTCTTGAGGGCCGCGATGTAGTTGTCCACCGCCGCGTTGGGCTGCACCGCCGGGTTCAGCAGACCCTCCTCCGCGAGTCGCCGCACCGTACCGAAGGCGACGTGCGGGCAGACGGCGTTGGCCCCGAAGGCGACCATCATGGCCACGTGGATGACCTCCCGGATCTCGCCGCTCTCCACCAGAATCCCGGCCTGCGTGCGCAATCCCCGCCGGATGAGGTAGTGATGCAGGCCCGAGGCCGCCAGCAGGGCCGGGATGGGGACCCGATCGCGCCCCATGCCGCGGTCGGTCAGGATCAGGAGCCTTGCCCCGTCCCGCACGGCCCGCGCGGCGGCGGCACAGAGTTCACCCAGGGCGGCCTTGAGCCCGGCGCCGCCGCTGCCGGCGGGGAAGAGCATGGCGAGATCGGCCACGGCGGTGTCCGGGTTGTCCGCGCCGCGGAGCCGCACCATGTCCTCGGGGGTGAGGATGGGGTGGTGCAGTTTGAGCATGCGGCAGTGTTCGGGGGTTTCTTCGAGGAGGTTGCGTTCCTGTCCGACGTAACTCATGAGGGACATGACGAGTTCCTCGCGCAGGGGGTCGATGGGCGGGTTCGTCACCTGTGCGAAGAGCTGTTTGAAGTACTCGAAGAGGAGCTGGGGCCGGCGCGAGAGGACGGCCAGAGGCACGTCGTTGCCCATCGAACCCACGGCCTCCTGGCCCTGGGAGGCCATGGGGCCGATCACCATCATCAGCTCCTCCTCGGTGTACCCGAACACCCGCTGCTTGAGCCGCAGGGACGCCTCCGGCTCGGAGGGCAGGTCCGATGGCATCCCCAGACCGCGCAACTCGATGCGGTTGTCCTTCACCCAATGCCGGTACGGGCGGGTCCGCGAAACGGCGGCCTTGATTTCCCGGTCCGGGACGATCCGGTTCTGTTCGAGGTCGATGAGCAGCATGCGCCCGGGCTGGAGCCTGCCACGGGAGCGGATGCTCTCCGGCGCGATGTCCAGCACCCCCGTCTCCGAGGCCAGCACCATGACCCCCTCGCTGGTGACCGTGTACCGGGCCGGCCGGAGTCCGTTGCGGTCCAGGGTGGCGCCGATGTAGCGGCCATCCGTGAACACCAGGGCCGCGGGGCCGTCCCAGGGTTCCATGAAGGCGCTGTGGTACTCGTAGAAGGCGCGTTTGTCCTGGCTCATGTGGTATTTGCTGCCCCAGGCTTCGGGGACCATCATCATGGCGGCATGGGGCAGGGAGCGCCCGGCCATGACGAGCAGTTCGAGCACGTTGTCGGCCTGGGCCGAGTCGCTGCCGGACTCGTCGATGACGGGCAGGACCTTGGCCAGGTCCTCGCCGAAACGGCGGCTCCGAAGGACGGCTTCCCGGGCGCGCATGCGGTTGGCGTTGCCGCGCAGGGTGTTGATCTCGCCGTTGTGGGCCAGCATGCGGAACGGCTGTGCCAGTTTCCAGTTGGGGAGGGTGTTGGTGCTGTAGCGCTGGTGCACGATGGCGAAGGCGCTGGTGAAATCCGGGTCGCCGAGGTCCGGGAAGAAGGTCCTGAGCTGGGTGCCGGTGAGCATGCCCTTGTAGACGAGGGTCCGGGCCGAGAAACTGGCGATGTAGAACTGGCTGGCGTCGGCGTCCCGCCACTGGCCGATCTGACGCTCCGCCAGGCGACGTACCACCATCATTCGGCGCTCGAAGTCCGCCGCCTCCAGCCCGCCGCGGTCCACGAAGACCTGACGGAACGCGGGCATCGTCGTCAGCGAAAAGTCCCCCAGACCGGACGGCTCGATGGGAACGTCCCGCCACCCCAGCAGCCGCAGACCCTCGAGCGAACAGATCCGCTCCAACGTCCCCCGGCAGGAGGCCGCAACCTCCGCCGCCCGGGGCAGAAACACCATCCCCACCCCGTACTGCCCCACCATCGGCAAGGCGAAGCCCCGAGACTTGCACTCCCGACGCAGAAACACGTCCGGCAACCCGACCAGCAACCCCGCTCCGTCCCCCGTCGCCTTGTCGCCGCCCACCGCGCCGCGATGCTCGAGGTTCACCAGGACCTGGACCGCGTCCTTCACCAGGTCCACCCGCGGCACCCCGTCCAACGCCGCTACGAAACCCACGCCACAACTGTCACGATCGAGGGCCGGATCGACCATCCCCCAGGGACCCGCTTCCCCGGCGGCGTTCACACACCGGAACCCCGGCGCCCCCTGGAATCGCTGTCGTTGGCCAGCACGCATGTCCATACTCACTCCGCCACAGGATTCGTCCGACGCGGCCATACCATATGTACACCCGGCGGCAGCGCCCCGATCACCGGTACGCCGCACGCTCCCCGGGCGGCTTCCCGGGAACTCCGGCCGTCGGGGACCGCCGGCCCTACCCCGAAAGCCATGCCCGCGA
>JAFGRS010000572.1 GCA_016935045.1 Lentisphaeria bacterium
CCGATGTCCACCAGGTAACAGGATCCCGTCACGTTCTGGGCTGCCCCGTTGAAGCGGATGGCCAGGCCGTTGCTTCCCATGTCCGTTTCTCCTCATCGCTTTGGAGTTGTGGCTCACCCCCTTCCGGGGACCCGAGTGGTCCCGCGGAGGGACGGCATCGAGGGACCGGTGCGGTCCCGCCGGACCCCTGTCCGGCTCGGGGCACAGGGTCGGGCCGAGTCGAGGTTTCGTCGGCCCGGATCCCGGGAGCCGGTCCCCGGGGGGGGGCGGGCGGCCTACAGCCCGCCGGTCACCTCCACGGTAGCCCCGTTGACGTAGGAGGCCTCGTGCGAGGCAAGAAAAAGGACACAGGCCGCCACTTCGGACGCCCGCCCGAAACGCCGCAGCGGCACCATCGCCCTGTACGCCTGGCGCTGCTCCTCGGGCAGACCGCCGATCAGGTCCGTCTCGATGAAACCCGGCGAAACGCAGTTCACCGTGATGTTGCGCCGGGCCACTTCCTTGGACAGCGAGCGCATGAGGGCCACCTGACCCGCCTTCGAGGCGGCGTAGTTGGCCTGCCCTTCGAAACCCAGCTTCCCGCTCGGGGAGGTGATGTTGACGATGCGCCCGTAGCGGTTCTGCATCATCTGCAGCACCGCGAACTTGCTCATCTGGAAGGAGCCCGTCAGGTTGGTGCGCAGCACCGCCTCCCAATCCGCCGCCGGCATCATGCCGACCACAGCGTCCCGGCGAATCCCGGCGTTGTTCACCAGCACTTCGAGGGACGGGAATGCCCCCTCGAACCAGCGATAGAACGCCTGCACCGCCCCATAGTCCCCGACGTCGAAGCAGCGGAGATGGAGGCGATCCGGCTGGCCGCAAGCCCGGGCCAAGGACTCCGCCGCCTCGGCATTGCCGGCATAGGTCGCGACCACCGTGGCGCCGGCCTCGAGAAATGCCCGGCTGACCGCGGCGCCGATGCCCCGCGTGCCCCCGGTGACAATGGCCGTCTGTCCACTGAAATCGAACTGCGTCATGCCCCGTCCTGCTCCGTCAGCGCGCCCCCTGCCGGCCGGCCAACCGCCCGTTGCCCGGCTTCTGCATCCCGGGATCGGCGCGACAGCCTACTATGCCCCCTCTCGCGGCAGATGGAAATCCGAATGTGCCGCGCCCCGAGGCCGGCCGGCTGCGCAATGTACCGTTACCCCAGGTCGTACAGAGGGCTGTTTCAGGATCCCAACGCCGCCGCCGGGCTTGTGGTGGAGCGCCGATCGGAGGGCGGGGAGGGGGCGCGGCCGCGCTCCCTCACCCCGCATCGGCGCTCCACTGCCGCAAGGGCAGTGGCGGCGGGAAGCGATTCGCCGGATCTTGGAACAGCCCTGCACAACCCCGAATCGGCGCTCCACTGCCGCAAGGGCAGTGGCGGCGGGAAGCGATTCGCCAGATCTTGGAACAGCCCTGCACAACCCCGCATCGGCGCTCCACTGCCGCAAGGGCAGTGGCGGCGGGAAGCGATTCGCCGGATCTTGGAACAGCCCTGCACCCATGGCGATTGCGGTTGACAAGGTGCGCAGAGGACGGTATGGTAACGCTCTTTGTCACTGAAAACATGCAGTCGGGAACCGCCTGTGCAGCCGGATCGGGTCATGATGAAGACGTTTCTGCCGAAGAAAGACGAGATTGAGCGGAAGTGGTGGCTCGTGGACGCGGAGGGTCAGGTCCTCGGACGCATGGCCACGCGGCTTGCGGACATTCTGCGGGGGAAGCACAAGCCCTGCTACACGCCGCACCTGGACTGCGGTGATTTCGTGGTGGTGGTCAATGCCGAGAAGGTGTTGCTCACGGGCGGCAAGGAAACCGGCAAGGTCTACCAGGACTTTTCCGGCTACCGTGACGGTTTGAAGGAGCGTTCCGCGGCGGTGATTCGGCAGCGGGATCCCGGGCGTCTGGTGCGTCAGGCGGTGTGGGGGATGATGCCGCACGGCCGTCTGGGTCGGGCGCAGTACGGCAAGCTCAAGGTATATGCCGGCCCCGAGCATCCGCACGAGGCGCAGAAGGTGGAGAAACTGGCGTTCTGACGGGTCGCAGGTCTTCCGGGAAGGCGGCCGGGTCAGCGATGACGGTGGAAAGGTAGGACGACCTCGCATGGCAGTGGCAGAGAGCATCATTCTGGCAGTTGGGCGGCGCAAGGCCGCGGTTGCCCGCGTTCGGATGCGTCGTGGCACGGGCAGGATTACGGTCAACAGGCAGGATGTGACCGAGTACTTCCCCAGCGAGACGGTGCGGAGGTATCTGACGCAGCCTCTGATGATCACGGGCAGCACGGATGCCTACGATGTTTCCGCCACCCTGCGGGGGGGTGGTCCCATGGGGCAGGCGGGTGCGTTGCGGCACGGGATTGCGCGGGCGTTGGAGAAGGCGAACGGGGAACTGCGTGCCGTGCTCAAGGAAAGCGGCATGTTGACCCGTGACGCCCGCGTCAAGGAGCGCAAGAAGCCGGGTCAGCCGGGTGCCCGCAAGCGTTTCCAGTTCTCGAAGCGGTGACGTCGCCGCGGCGTTTTCCCGATTTCTGACCGTGGCTGCAGCCGGATCGGCGTCCTGGACCCGATCCGGCATTGTGTTTCGAGGGTGAGGTTTGGGAACGCGGGGGTGGCTGCGGGGGTCCCGTTTCGGAGGGTCATTCGGGCGATGAAGGTCCGTGTTGCCATCGTGGGGGCATCGGGGTATTCCGGGGAGGAGCTTCTTCGTCTTTTGCTCAGGCACCCCGGGGTGGAGGTGACCTGTGTCACCAGCCGGCAGTATGCCGGGCAGCCCATCGGCGCGGTTTTTCCCCGCTTCATGGAATCGCGACTGACCTTCAGCGCTCCCGACAGCGGCCGCATCGCGCAGGAGGCGGATGTCGCCTTCCTGGCTCTGCCGCACGGACTGGCTCACGAATTCGCCTTGCCCCTGCTGCGGTCCGGGTTGCGGGTCATCGACATCAGTGCCGATTTCCGCCTGCGGGACGCGCGGGTGTACGAGGCAACCTACAAGGTCCCCCACCCGGCCCCAGAGTTGCTCGAGGAAGCCGTCTACGGCCTGCCGGAGTGGGAACGCTCCCGTCTGCCGGCGGCCCGTCTGGTGGCCTGTCCGGGCTGCTATCCCACCAGCGTTCTGTTGCCGGCCCTTCCGGTCCTGGCGGCGGGCCTGGCGTCGCGGACGGGGATCGCGGTGGCTTCCCTGAGCGGGGTTTCGGGCGCCGGCCGCAAGGTGGATCTGCCCTATATCTTTCCGGAGTGCAACGAGAGCCTGAGGCCCTATGCCGTAACCGGACACCGGCACGTACCCGAGATCGAACAGCAGTTGGCGCTGGCCTGCGGCGTGCCCGAAGTGAAGATCACCTTCGTACCGCACCTGGTGCCGGTGAACCGGGGCATCCACTCCACCATCCTGATGGACGCAGCCCCCGGCGCCGGCCTGGACGCCCTCGAAGCGTGCCTCCACGCAGCCTATGACGCGGAACCCTTCGTGCGCGTGCTGCCCTGGGGCGGCCTGGCCGACACCAAGCATGTGGTCTTCACCAACATGTGCGAGATCGGCTGCGCCTGGGATGGCCGCACCGGCCGGATCATCCTCTCCAGCGCCATCGACAACCTCACCAAGGGCGCCAGCGGACAGGCCGTCCAGTGCCTGAACATCGCTTTCGGCATCGAGGAGACGACCGGGCTGCTGTAGCGACGCGTGAGCAGGGCACGCTGGTCACCCGACAGGGCAGGCCCTGACCGGATTCGACGGATCAGACGGGTCAAGAGCAGGGAGAAAGGAGGCCCGCATGCCTCGGGCTGCTCGGATCGTGCTTCCCTCGATGCTGGCGGGGATCGGTGTCCTTGTGGGGGGGGCCATACTCCTCCTCGCCTTCGTGGTACCCCGGACGGTGGCCCAATGGGCGGAGGAGGGACGGGCCCTATCGGGGGCAGAGCGGGTCCTCGCCAGCGCCAGTGCCCTGTGCGTTTCCCACGGCATCGCTCTTCTGGCCGGCGCGATCCTGTTCTGCCTGGCCTGCGCTGCCTGGGCTCTGTGGGCCGCCAAGGGCGCAGGGCAGTAGGCGCGGATGCCGCTGGGAGAGCCCGGGGCACGAATCTGTCGTACCGTGGCTCTCCCCAACGACCATGCCCGACGCCGGAGAACCGGTCCCTTCGAGGAGCAGGCCATGAAGCGCTGGATGCCGGCGGCCGTGGGCCTGCTGCTTTTGCTCTGCCTCCTGCCCTTGGCGGGAGTCCTGGCAACGGGCGGAACCCTCCGGCCCTATATCGAGTTCCCGCCGCTGACGCACCGGGTGGTGCACCCCCCGTTCCGTTGGTCGCTGTTCCTCGCGGGCTGGGCGCTCTGCGTGGTGGCCCTGGTGTCGCTCCTGCGGGTTCTCTGGCCACGCCTGCGGCAGGCGGACCGCGAATCTCCGCCGCCGGCCCCGGCTGGCCGCTTCCCCTGGTGGGGTTTCGCCGGAGGCGTGCTTTGCCTGGCGTCCTGGTGGGTCGCCTGGGGCGGACCGCCAGGCTGCGAATCCGTCCAGCGGCACACCTTCGCGCCCCTCTGGATCGGCTGCATCCTGATCCTCAACGGCCTGACACAGCGCCGCACGGGGACGTGTCCGCTGCGGCGGCGTCCGGGACCCTATCTGCTGCTGTTCCCGGTCTCGGCCGTGTTCTGGTGGTTCTTCGAGTACCTGAACCGTTTCACGCAGAACTGGCATTACCTCGGTGTCGAGGAGTTCAGCGGTGGGGAGTATGTCTTTCTGGCCTCGGTCTCCTTCGCAACGGTACTGCCGGCCGTCGCGGTCATGAGGGAACTGCTGCTCAGCCTGCCTCGGCTGGAAGGGACGCTCCGCGGTCTGCCGGCGCTGCCGGTGTCCCGGCCGAAGAGCCTGGCCTGGGCGGTGCTGGTCCTCGCCGGCGTGGCCATGGCAGGCTTGGGCGTCTACCCCGCGGTGCTCTTCCCGCTGGTTTGGGTGGCGCCCCTGCTCGTGGCCGTGTCGGCGCAGGTCCTCTGCGGCGATGCGCCCCTCCTCGAAGGTCCTTCGCGGGGAGACTGGCGCCTTGCCGGCAGCGCGGCCCTGGCAGCCCTCCTGTGCGGGTTCCTGTGGGAACTGTGGAACTGGCAGAGCCTGGCGCGCTGGGAGTACAGCGTGCCCTTCGTGGGACGGTTCCGGATCTTCGCCATGCCGATCCTGGGATACCTCGGCTACCTGCCCTTCGGCCTGGAGTGTGCTGTGCTCATCGACCCCGTGCTCGGGCCCGTGCCGGGGCTGCGGCCGGCCGATCCCGAGGGCGCGGCAACGGAACCGTGAGAGATTCCCGCGGGGCGGCTGGCAGTGTTCTGCGCCCGGCATACGGTAGGGGTGTGGTCGCGCGCCGGGGACGGCCTATCCGGGCGGTTCCGTGGTACGCGGACCGGGCTGTGGGGGAGTACGTCGATGGTGTCGGAGCCGTGCCGTCGCTGGCTTGCCAGGAGCGTAGCCGCCCTGGTTGTCTTGACCGTGCTGCTGGTGGTGCTGGCCGACTGGCTGTTCTACTGCCGGGAGCTGGGCTGGACGTTGGGATTGTACGCGCTGCTGGTGGGGGCGGGGATCCGCCTGCGCGCCTCGAGGCCCCTGACCCGTTCGGGCGCTCTGATCGGGCTGGCGTGGCTGGGACTGGTGGTGGGCCTGGTGCTCGATCCCACGCCGTTGACCGTCCTGCTGGCGCTGGTCGGGCTCGCGCTCCTGAGTGCCCTGGGGTCCTGCGCCCTGGGAGACCGTGCCGCGGACTGGGCGCAGAAGGGTGCCGCCCTGGTCCTCCTCGGCTGGGCCCAGCTCCCGCACGACGCGATCCTCCTTCTGCGACGCCGTCGTCAGGGCCGCCTGACTCGTGCGGCGGGATCCCTGGCGGCGGCCTGGGGTATCCCGCTGGTCCTGAGCCTGGTCTTCCTGATTCTCTTCGCGGTCGCCAACCCGGTCATCGGCCGTTGGCTGGAGCACCTGGGGGATTGGTGCATGCGTTTCTTCCAGGGCGACATGCTCCCGGACGTCGGCCGCGTGGTCTTCTGGGCCGTCATGGCCGTGGCCGTCTGGGGGCTGCTGCGCAACCGCAGCAGGCGGGCGGGCAGCCGGCTCGCGGCTCTGTTCCCGGGACCCGGGGGCGCACAGCCGCCGCCTCTGCCGCCCGGCGAAGACGCCTGGGCATTCGGGAGCGGCGCGGCGACCGCCGTCGGGGCGTCGGAAGCGGCCCTGGCCGTGCGCAGCCTCAGCCTCTTCAATGCCCTGTTTCTGCTGCAGAATGCGCTGGACATCCGCTATCTGTGGGGGGGCGCGGCACTCCCCGACGGCATGACCTACGCCCGTTATGCCCACCGGGGCGCCTATCCCCTGGTCGTCACCGCCCTGCTCGCGGCGGTGTTCGTCCTGGCCGTTTTCCGGACCGGGGCGGAAGGGACACGCTGGCAGACCGCACGGCGGCTGGTCTTTCTGTGGCTGGGGCAGAACGTATTCCTGACCCTCTCCGCCGCATTTCGTCTCTACCTCTATGTCGGGGCCTACAGCCTGACGCGGCTGCGGCTGGCGGCGGGCCTGTGGATGTTCCTGGTCGGACTGGGCCTGGTCTTCATCGGCTGGCGGATCCTGCGGCGGCGGGACAACGACTGGCTGGTCAAGGTCAATCTCGCAACCCTCGTCGGGCTCCTCTATGTCTGTTGCTTCGCGAACATCGACGGGCGCATTGCCTGGTACAATGTGCTGCACTGCGAAGAGATTGCGCGGGGCGGCCCCGTTCTGGATCTGGGCTACATCCGGAGGCTGGGGTCCGATGCCCTGCCGGCACTGGACTGGTACCGGGCAGGCACGGTGGGGGAGCCTCGCGTTCGTGCCGAGGCCCTGCTCGACAGCCTGCGGGAACGCCTGTGGTGCCATCGGGACGACTGGCGGGGCTGGACCCTGCAGCGACATCGGCTGGCCCGTGGCTTCCCTGCCATCGGCGCTTCCCCCGGCGATCAACATGGTGAGCCCTGATCATCGTATCTCCGGCCGCGAGTACTGAGGGACGTGGGTTCGAGACGCCCCCCAGGGCTGTTTGAAGATCCCAACGCCGCCGCCGGGCTTGTCCCGGTGGAGCGCCGATGGGAGGGCGGGCAGAGGGCGCGGCCGCGCTCCCTCACCCCGAATCGGCGCTCCACTGCCGCAAGGGCAGTGGCGGCGGGGACCGATTCGCCGGATCTTGGAA
>JAFGRS010000070.1 GCA_016935045.1 Lentisphaeria bacterium
CCGCCGCGGGTATGGGCGCCGCCGGCCCGGGTGCACGCTGCCTCCGCCGGCGCTCCCACCAACGTCACCGTATTTCCGTTCGCGGGCCCTTAGGTCCGCAAATCTGTGCCCGCGAGGCCGCGGGCGGTCCAGGCAGATAGGAGACGATCAGCATACAGTTGCCGCGCTTCCGCCGTCGGGCGCCGGTGGCGCGGGCATTTCCGAAGGGGGGAAGGCGGTATTGCGCCGGATTTCGTCCAGCAGTCCCGTCAGCAGCGCCTCGCGTGCCAGGCGGCGGACCACAGAACCATGGCGGAAGAGGACCCCGCCGGTGTGGTCGCAGGCAATGCCAAGGTCTGCCTCCCGGGCCTCCCCCGGGCCGTTGACCACACAGCCCATGATGGCGATGCGTCGCAGGGCGATGCGGCCACCGCTCCGGCGGATGCGGAGCAGTTCGTCCTCCACCCGGTTGACCAGATCGATCAGGTCCACCGTCGTCCGCCCGCAGGTGGGGCAGGAGACGATGTCCGGTTCCGCCTGGCGCAGGCCCACGGCTTCGAGGATGCGGAGAGCGACGCGGATCTCTTCCTCGGGGGGAGCGGTGAGGCTGACGCGCAGGGTATCGCCGATGCCCTCGAGGAGGAGGGCCCCGATGCCGACAGCGGACTTGACTGTGCCTCTGGCCGGCGTTCCCGCCTCGGTGACCCCGAGATGGAGAGGGTAATCCGTTGCCGCGGCGAAGAGGCGGTTGGCCTGGACGGTGGTGGCGACGTCGGATGCCTTGATGCTGACCTTGATGGCCTGGAAACCGAGATCTTCGAGCCCGCGGCAGTGCCGCAGCGCGCTCTCGCACAGGGCTTGGGCGGTGGGGTGTCCGTGTTTCCGCAGGAGGTCTTCTTCGAGGCTGCCGGAGTTGACTCCCACGCGGATGGGAACGCCGGCCGTGCGGGCCGCCTCCGCCACCTGACGAAGAGCCTTCGGACCGCCGATGTTGCCGGGGTTGATGCGGATGCCGTCCGCTCCGGCCTCGATGGCGGCGACGGCGAGTCGGGCCTGGAAGTGGATGTCGGCGATGACGGGGATGGGGCTCTCGGCGCACACCCGGCGGAAGGCCCCAACGGCTCGGCGATGGGGCAACGTGACGCGGACGATCTGGCAGCCGAGGGCGGCCAGGGAGCGGATCTGGGCCAGGGTGGCCTCGGGGTCGGCGGAGTCGGTATTGGTCATGGATTGGATCGAGACCGGAGCGCCGTCCCCGATCGGTACGCTCCCGACCGTGATCCGTCTGGTCTGCCTCACCGGATGTGCCGCTTCCGCCATGGCGCCGTCAGTTCTCGGGGCAGGGGCAGGGGGAGACCCCCCAGATCTCCCGCGCATACTGCGTCACGGTGCGATCCGACGAAAAGGGCCCGCTGCCGGCCACGTTCAACACTGCCCGGCGGGCCCATTCCTTCGGCTGCAGGTACAGGGCCTGGATGTCCGTGTGCGCCTTCGTGTAGCTGGCGAAGTCCGCAAAGTGCATGTAGTAGTCGCCATCCTCGAAGAGAAACCGTTTCAGGGGATCGAAGGCGCCCCGTTCATCGGCAGAGAAGACGTTCTTGGTGAAGACCATGTCGCATACGGCACGGACCTCCTCGTCGTTGTCGTAGTGCCAGCGGGGGTTGTAGAAGGACCTCGTTGCCGCGACCTCGTCGGCGGTCAGACCGAAGATGAAGGCATTCTCGCGTCCGACCTGTTCGACGATTTCGATATTGGCGCCGTCCATGGTGCCGATGGTGAGGGCGCCGTTCATCATGAACTTCATGTTCCCCGTTCCGGACGCCTCGGTGCCGGCGGTGCTGATCTGTTCGGAGACGTCCGCTGCGGGGATCAGGTGTTCCGCGAGGCTGACGCGGTAATTGGGCAGGAAGTGGACGCGGAGCCGGTCATTGACGCGGGGGTCCTGGTTGACGATCCCCGCGATGTTGTGGATGAGTTTGATGACGAGTTTGGCCAGGAAGAACCCGGGGGCGGCCTTGCCGGCAAAGAGGAAGGCTGTGGGGGTGAAATCCGGCAGCTCCCCGGCATCGAGGCGGCGGAAGAGGCTGACCACGTGGAGAGCGTTGAGGAGCTGCCGCTTGTACGTGTGCATGCGCTTGCAGTGCACGTCGAAACGCATGTCCGGGTCGATGCCGATGTCGTGATGCCGAGCGACCCAGGACGCCAGGGACTCCTTGGCAGTCCGCTTGGTGGCCCGGAAGCGTTCGAGGAAGGCGGCGTCTTCGGCGTGAGTCCGCAGCTCGGCAAGGGCCTCGAGGTCCGTGACCCAGGCATCCCCGATGGCTTCGGTAATCAGGGCTGCCAACGGCGGGTTGGCCTTGAGGAGCCAGCGCCGCGGGGTGACGCCATTGGTCTTGCTGTTGAACCTGTCCGCGTACATCAGGGCGAAGTCCGGCACCAGGTTGCTGCGGATGAGGTCCGTGTGCAGGCGCGCCACGCCGTTGACGCTGTGGGAGCCCTCGATGGCCAGGTTGGCCATGCGGATGGCCTGGTGCGGCCGCTCCTGGATGATGCTCATGGCCTCCCGGCGGACATCGTCTCCGGGGAAGAAGGCGGCGACCTTCCGGAGCAATCGGTGGTTGATTTCGCAGATGATCTGGTAGTGCCGGGGGAGAAGCTGCGCGACCATGTCGACGGGCCAGGTTTCGAGGGCCTCGCTGAGCAGGGTGTGGTTGGTGTAGGCGAAGACGTTCCGGGTAATGTCCCAGGCCGTATCCCAGGATGCCTGGCGTTCATCCAGGAGGATCCGCATCAGTTCGGGGATCGCCAGGGTCGGGTGGGTGTCGTTGAGCTGAACGGCCACCCGGGCGGGGAGTTCCCGGATATCCTCGTGCTGTTTGTCGAAACGGCGCAGGATGTCGTAGAGCGAACAGGCCACGAGGAAGTACTGCTGGCGGAAGCGCAGCTCCCGGCCCATGGTGGTGGAATCGTTGGGGTAGAGGACCTTGGTCAGGTTCTCGGCGAAGACCTTGCTGTCGACGGCGCGGATGTAGTCACCGCGATTGAAATCGTCGAAGTCGAAGTCGTCGGGCGCTCCGGCATGCCATAGGCGCAGGGTGACGACGGACTTGCCGCCATAGCCGACGACGGGGACGTCGTAGGGGATGCCCCAGATGGTCTGGTGCGGACACCACTGCATGGCGAGCCGCCCATCGAGCCGGTTCGCCTCGACGCTGCCGCCGAAGTGAACGGGTACGTGCATGTCCGGCCGCGCGATCTCCCACGGGTTGCCGCCCCGCAGCCAGCTGTCGGGCTGCTCGACCTGGTGACCGTTCACGATGGCCTGCTGGAAGATGCCGTGCTCGTAGCGCAGGCAGTAGCCATAGGCCGGAAGGTTCAGCGTGGCCATGGACTCGAGGAAGCAGGCCGCAAGGCGCCCCAGACCGCCGTTGCCCAGCCCGGGATCGACCTCCTCCTCCCGCAGTTCCTCCCACTCGATACCCAACTCCTCCATGGCTTGGCGGACGCTGTCCTCGATGTCCAGGTTGATCATGTTGTTGCCGAGACTGCGCCCCACCAGGAACTCCATCGAGAGATAGTAGATCCGCTTGGCGTCCTGATCGTAATAGTTGCTCTGGGTCTTGATCCAGCGGTCGACGAGCCGGTCGCGGACAGCCCAGGCGAGGGCATAGAAACGGTCATGCGGGGTGGCCGTATGCTCGTCCACGGCCAGATCGTAACGCAGGTGTTCGAGATACTCCTTCTTGATCGAGGCTGCATCGAGTCCCGTTCGCGGCTGGAGTCTGTGCGTCATGGGGTCGTGTCTCCGTTGCGGCGTAACCAGACGACATCTCCCCGTACTATAGCGCCTCCCCGGGCCCGCCGCGGCCATCGCCTCCGGATACCCCGGGGCCCTTCCAAGATCCGGCGAAGCGGTTCCCGCCGCCACTGCCCTTGCGGCAGCGGGGCGCCGATTCGGGTCGCGGGAGCGCGGCCGCGCCCCCTCTCCGCCCTCCTGTCGGCGCTCGACCGGGACAAACCCGGCAGCGGCGTTGGGGCCTCGAAACAGCCCTGCCGGATGCCTCTGCGTCCCCGACAGCCATCACCCCCCCGCGCCATTAACTTTTTTTAAGAAATTCCGCGTGCGGGGTATTGACAGGCCGCATGCGCGCCTCTACTGTGTCTCTATGCGGATGATGCCGCGGGGTTCGTCGGAGCCCGTGGCCTTCCGCTCCGCAGGCGAGGACGGGCACAAGCCCGAAGGAGCACTACCTGCCGGCGACGCGGGTAGGGATATTCGAGGAACCGGGTCCCCACTTGGTGGGGACCGCGCCTTTAATGGGGACACCGTTCTGAGGTCATGGGGGTCCCGTTGCAGGGCGAGGTGGCGCGTGAGGCGGACGGGTGGAGCGAACCGCGGTCCCGCCCGGAAGGGCTCGATGACCGCAGTCCCTCCGTCACCTGGGGAAGGGGTGCAAAGAACCGGCGGAGACCTGTCTGCGCCTGCCTGTCGCGTCCGCGACGCAGGCAGGTGTAGCGCACGGGCAGACCGCCGACTCCAGCACGTGTTCTGAGCCTGACGCCATGGCGCCGCAGCCGGTCGTCCTCGGTCGTACCCCCCCGTGACGGAGGCCTTGCCGATGATCGGCCGAGGGGGGGGCTTGCGCACGTTGCTTCCGCGGGGTATATACTCTCACCTCCGATTGCTGCGGGTGCGGTGCGGCCCGGGCGACCGGTGAAGCCAGGCCGGCCGGAGCGGGCTCACAGGATCCAAGGTGTCTGACCGATGTTCGTGATTCGCCTGTTTGTGAGGTTGGTGCGTCTTCCCTTCGACCTGGTGTTCCTGACCCTGGATTGTGTGCGTGTCGGCGTCTACCTTGGCATGGGCCTTTTCTGGAAGGCGGCCGGCAGGGAGCGTCCGCCATTCGGGCCCTGTCTGCGGAGTTCGTTTCTCGAAGCGCAGGGGGAGGAACTCAGCCGTTGTCCGCTGGCTTCGAGGTACGGGAATCCCGGCCTGGTACGCTTGCTGTGTTCGGGTGTGACAACCGATCCGCGCGTGCCGGACGTGGGGCTGTGCGGCTGCGAGGGCGCCTTTCGGGGCGGGGTATGGCGTGTGCTTCTGTCGTTGCTTGTGGTGGCCCTGTTCTGGGGTGCTGTCCTCGGCTACGTGGCGAGCATGGCGTATATCCGCTACGGTCTGCCGGCGGGCCGGTCCCATCCCGGGGTGGAGCCGACCGAAGAGTCTGCCTCCGGGGAAGCGGCGGACCAGGGGCAACAGGCGTTGGAGTGGGTTGCCAGGGGTGAGGCCGCACTGGCAGGGGAGAAATGGTCCGACGCCCGGGCTGCATTTCAGCGGGCGACCGAGTTGGATCCGGCCGGCCAGGCGGGGTTCCTGGGGCTGGCGCGTGCGTCTTCCCGGCTGGATCTTCCCGACGAAGCGGCCTCGGCCTATGACACCGTGTTGAGGCTGGCTCCGGCCCATCTCGCAGCCCGGGTCGAGGCCGCCGCGCTGGCCCGGGAAAGCGGTTACCTGCAACGCGCCCAGACGCTGCTCGTGGACGCCCTGGGCAGCGCCCCCGATGACTATGGCGTCCGGCTCGAAGCGGCGCGTGTGATGCGGGCGAGCGGAAACATCGACGCCGCAAGCACACACGCCCAGCGGCTGGCCGAATTGGCCCCCGACGACCCGCGCACGGCCCTGGAAACGGCGGCCATTGCCTTGGCACGCAAGTCCCTGGAGGATGCGGAGCGAGGGTTCCGCAGGGCCATCGACGCCGACGGGACGTTGCTGGAGGCCCGCGTCGGGTTGGCCCGGGTCCTGGCCCTGCGGGGGGAGACGTCCCTGGCCCTGGACCATCTTCAGGCGTTGGCTCGGGAATTCCCGGACGAGTTCGAGCCCCGCCTGGAATTGGCCGAACTGCTGCTCCGCGAGAACGATGTGGACGGAGCGATCGGATCGTTCCAGAAGATGGGTCGGGATTTCCCGAAGCGCTACCATCTGCGGGCGCGGCACGCGGAGTTGCTGGTGCATGCGGCGCGCTACGACGAAGCGTACCGGGTCCTTCAGGGCATTCTGGCCGACCGGCCCGGGGATGCGGTTGCCCACATGGTTCTGGCGGACCTGTACCTGCGACGTGACCTGCCCAGCCTTGCCGATGACCATGTGACCCGGGCCCTGGCCCAACAGCCCGGCGACAGCCGCGCCTTCCGGCTGCGCTGCCGCATTGCGATGACCCAGGGGCGCTTCGATGCCGCCCTGCGTCTGCTGCGTCTGCTTGCCGATGCCATGCCCCAGGACATGGAGCTTCTCCTGCGGCTGGCCCTGTGCCTCGAGAAGACGGGCGACGTGGAGGGGGCGGAAGTGGAACTCGAGCGTGCCATCCGGCTGTGGCCGGGCACAGCGGCGCCTCACATCCAGCTGGCGCAGCTCCAGGCCCGTCTGGAACGCTACCCGGAAGCCGTCGAGAACTACCGCATTGCCCTGCGGCGGGAGCCGGAGAATGCGGCCTTGATGAACAACCTGGCCCTGGCCCTGGTGGAGCGGGGGTCTTCACCGTCCGAGTACATTCCCCTTGCGGAGAAGGCCCAACGCCTGCGGCCCGCTGACCCATTCCTTGCCGACACCCTGGCGTGGTGTTACCATCTCGGGGGGGATTCCGCGGCGGCGGAACCCTTCAGCGCTGCCGCCGCCAAGGGGATGCCGGACACGCCTCTGATCCGCTATCACCGTGGCGTGATCCTGGCGGCCCTGGGGCGCCGAAGCGAGGCGAAGGCGGAACTCGAAGCGGCCCTCGCCGGCGGTCCCTCCTTCAAGGGCGCGGTCGAGGCCGAAAAGCTCCTCCTCGGATTGCGTCAGGCCGACGAGACCCCGTGACTGCCAGGACCGGCCGGGCGCGTGGGGACGGCCTCGCTTCGTTCCGGCCTTGCCGTAGGCCGCACGGTCCCCGGGCGGCATCCCGGCGCTCCCCCGTACGCCGCACGGTCCCTGGGCGGCATGCCGGGAGTCTCCGGCCGTCGGGGACCGCCGGCCCTACCACGGGATCCGTGCCCGCAAAAAAACGAGGGCGTTCCCGGCGACATCGCCGGGAACGCCCCCATGGTGGACCGGCTTGGGTTATTCCTTCTTACGGCCCTTGCCCTCGCCCTTTTCGCGGCGGCCTTCGGGCTTGGCTTCCTTCTGCCTCTGGCCCGCCATGCCCTTGCCCTTGGCGCGGATTTCCGTTTCCTGGTCGTAGAGGGCTTCGAGTTCCGGATTTGCCTTGACAAAGAGATCACGCTTCTGCTGCTCGAGCTTCTCCACTTCGGCCTGCAGGTTGGGATCGTTCTTCAGAGCGCTCTGCTCTGCCGTGTGGATCTTGCCCCTGAGTTCGCGCATCTGCTGCATCAGCTCGGCGCCGGGGCCCTGCCCCTGCATGCGCTTCTCGGGTGCCGCCTGCTCGTCCGCCCCCCGGACCCCAACCACCAGCAGAGGCAGAGCCAACAGGACCGCGGTCAGCAAACGTCTCATGGAACTTCCTCCTTGCATTCGCGTGCTTGGCGCACGAACTTGGAACCACCCCGGCGATGTGCACTTCGCAACCCGCGGATGCGCCGCACACCGCATGCGGAACGGGTCCCACAAACTGTCAATATTATGGTCGCATTCCGTCCTGCAAGGGACACAACGGGGAAAATCGGCGGCACCGGGCCGGCGGTCGGGAGTACTTGGCGCTTCGCGCAACTGGGGACCATGGACCATGGACGATGGACCATTTCACGCCAGAGACGTCAGGTACTTGCCCAGCGTGATGGCCA
>JAFGRS010000573.1 GCA_016935045.1 Lentisphaeria bacterium
GAGTCGGCGCGGCCTCCTGGCCGGCGCAGCCGCGCAAAACCACCCCCCCGAGGACAGCCCCACCCAGAAGCAGAGCGCGCGCGGCGGCGCGCGACGTGACCCCGCCGGCGAGCCGACGCGGCGCCGCCGGAAGCCGGCCGGACCAACCCCGGAAGGCGAGGAGTACGGCGAGGGGACCGATGCCCCGGGAGAAAACCGCGGTGGCGACGCCTGCCATCCCCGCCAGTCCGGCAAGGGAGGCCTGCAGGGCAGCGGTGTACGGCAGGCCATGGGCCTCCGGGTCAGCCGCCGGCATCCGGCGGCCGCTGCCGGCGGCGCCGAAGAGGAACCAGAGCAGGCAGCAGGCGGCGGGGAGGCCGCATTCGACCAGGGTGACGAGCACCTGCGGGTTACCGTCCGGGCGGACGCGGTTCTGCATAGGTTTTTCGAAGCCGGCTTCGGCGGTGGCGGTTCGGATGGCGTCGCGGTAGGTTCCCGGTCCGTAGCCGTAGAGTCGGCAGGGGGCTCGGGCGATGGCGGCCGCCGCCTCGACGGTGAGGCGTTTTGGCGCGGTTCTGCCGTCGGCGGTGACGGTGAGGGGTTGGAGGTACTCCCAGGCTCCGGGCTGCTCGCTGGTCCGGGGGCGTGCCACGGCGCCCAGGAGGAGGGCCAGACCCGCGACCAGGAACCCGGCAGTCGGGAACGCGGTCCGGTCCCGCGCACGCAGGGCGCGGAGGAACAGAATCGCCTCCAGGAAGAGGATGCCCAGGACGTGGGGGGGGACGACCGTAAAACCACAGACGAACCACAGGCACGCGGCGGCAAGCCAGAAACGGCCCGGGAGACGACGCCGCAGAGCTTCGAGGGCGAACGGCGCCCCGAGGCACAGCAGCAAGCCATACTGGAGGTGACTGCGGGTCAGGCCGGATACGGCTTCGGACACGGGGGACGCACCCGGGGACAGCCATGGCGCAGCGAAGGGGTCTCCGCGCCACCCCTGCCACAACCCGGGCAGAAGCGTGCCCAGCGCGGCCCAGGCCAGGTTGGCCAGGAGACCCCAGAAGAGGACGCCTGTCCCGAGGCGGCGGACCTTCGGGATACGCCACGCCGCGGCGGCCGCTGGCCCGAGCGCCAGCAGCACCACGAGGTGGGCCGTTTCCCGGAGGTTGGCGACGGGGATCGTCGCGGCAACCAGGGAGCCGAGCACGAAGCCGACGAGGAGCGTTGCCGGCACGGGGTAGACCGCGACTCCTCCCAGGAAACGGGTCCAGGCCCTGCGAAGGTCGGTGCCGGCCCCCGCCGCCTCCCCTCCCCCGATCCACACCAGGATGCCCCCGAGAGCCAGCAGAACCCACCCCGCCTCGGCCGGGCCGACGCCCCCGAAAGCGAGGGCGCAGCAGGCCCCCAGGGCAACCAGGACGGCGCCGGTCCCGCCCACGGCCGCGGCCAGTTCCTCCGGGGACCCCCACCGAGCGCGTGCCATCAGCGGACCTCCGGAAGCCCCACCACCAGGGCGGAGCCCGGGGGATTCCCCGCGGCCCCGAGAAGCAGATAGTCCTCGTTGCTCGCGTTGCCCAGGGTGACGGATTCGAGGACCCCGCGCCCGTTCCCCGCCGCCGCTGCGGTGCCGAGGCCGAGGACCACCTCGTTGCTCGAGTGCCGGCCGCTCAGGAGCAGCTCCTTCATCGCGTCCTTGCCGATCATGCCCACGCGGAAGACGGCGTCGGGGGCCCGTCCCTCCCATTCCGGAGTCAGCAGCCCCCGCACCCGTTCGGTGGACGACGTCAGCGGGTAGTAGAACGAGCGCCCGGAGACCTGGACATGGATGCCGACCCGCGTGTCGCGGTCCAGGCGCAGCGGCAGGATCAGCCGACTGTTCCTGTCGATCTCGACGCCTCCTCTGGGGAGGACGCAACGCAGGCCGAAGGTACCGCCGCCGTTCTCGTTGACTGCCTGCCATTGGCCGCCCCGTTCGGTCACGGTCACCTCGTCCGGGTTCAGAGGCAGCCATGGTCCCTCGGGCAGGGGTGCGGCGGGCATGGTGAAGGCGGCGGCGCGGTTCTCGCTGTGTTCGGCGTTGATGGAGACCTTGGCCAGGCTGATGGCATTGCGGCAGGTCCAGAAGGCGACATGTCCTCCCTTGAGGGGGGAGGGATCGCGGAAGCGGATCACCATTTCGTCGTCGATCTCGACGGTAATCGTGCGGTCTTCCCTGCGAACGCGGCCGTGCCACCAGTAGTTGTGGATGTTGGCGCCGGGTTTGTTGCGGATGCTGCAGGCGACGCGTTCGACGGGCTTGCCGTGGCGCAGGAGCGTGGTGGCGGTGTTGTCCTCATCCCCGTAGATCAGGGTATAGCCGCTGCCGAGACTGCGGCCGTCGGTGCAGAAGGCGAATCCCATATCCCGCAGCACGTAGTAGGGGGGCGGGGTGACGAAGCGCAGGGCGATGTGGAACTCGATGTCCTGGTCGCCCTCGTAGGCGGCCTTGGTGAACATCACGGCCAGGTCCCGGCTCTTGCCCATCATGAAATTCCAGCCGCGCTGACACTGCCAACGCACGTCCATGCGGAAGTTCCCTTCGCGCCAGGCCCACTCCGTGGGGGCCTTCTCGAAGAGTTCGTGCGTCAGGCAGTTGCTGGTGATGGGGTGCCGGGCCGGGTCCAGGGCGGCCTCGCTGTCGGCGGCGATGACGAGGTAGACCGTCCCCGCGAGCCTTCTCCCCGCCAGGGATTCCCAGGTGTCGCCGCGCCGGCGCAGCAGGGCCCCGCCGCGCCGGCCGACGACCAGTTCGGGATCGCAGCCGCCGCCGGGGCGTTCCCAGCCCTTGGCCGTCTTGGTGAAGAAGGCCCTGAAGCCGGCCCGGTTGCGGGCGTCCACGAAGGCGAGGCAGTAGTTTCCCTCGGGCAGGTCGGCGGCGGGTTGGTAGGTGAAGTCGCCGTAGAAAGGGAACTGGCAGCGTTTGCGGGACATGGACTGGATCCGCAGGTTGTCTGCCTCGTCCTCGAAGACGAGTTCCGAGCGGGTCCACTGGCCGGTCTGCACGTCCTTTTTGGGGAGGAGTTCCTTCTGCGCGAAGTTGGCCGATTCCTCGAAGACGGGCGCGCCGGGCTGCGACGGACGGGGGAAGCCGGCCGCCACGATGTCGTCGCACTCGGACGTGCCGCCGGCGCTGACCAGCACCAGGGGGCCGGAGACGGTCACGTCCGCCCGGTAGGCGCCGAGCTGGTCGCCGTCGAGGAACGGCATCAGCCGGCAGCCGCGCAGGGTTCCCAGCCCGATGCGCACCCAGTTGGTGAAATAAGGGCGGCGATGCCAGGCGCGCACCACGTCCCAGTCCCCGGCCCCCGGCAGGCGTGTACGGAGTTCGAAGCGGCGCTTCGGCGCACACCATCCGAAGGCTGCCTGGGCATTGCCTGGCAACCCCTGTGCGACGAAGAAGTCCCCGTCCGGGTACTCGTGGATCTGGTCGGAGGCGTAGATGGCTTCGGGATCCCTGTAGACCGGTTCGCCGCCGAGGACGGTTCGTTCGAGGGTATCGCGCCTGGCGAAGCTGTCGGGGCGTCCGAAGAAGAACCTTGCTTCGGCGTAGTAGTTGACCCAGTCGGCTGTGCCCTGGGCGATGGCGCCGTTGGCGCCGAGGAGGCTGAAGGCGTTGGCGGCCCGCCGGTAGTTGGCGTCGCGGGCCTCCCGTTCGTTGGTCGGCATGCCGCCGCCATACTGCTTGAGCGCCCAGGTTCCGGAGAGTGGCTGCCAGCGGTCACCGTCCCCCAGTGCCGTGCGCATGAAGCCGTCCTCGAAGTCGACGCGGTAGAGTTTGGTGGCCGTCGGCGGGCGGGGGGTTTCGACCCACCAGAAGCGCCAGCCGTCGGCGTCGGAGAGGTCGAAGAGCAGGAGGCCTCCCACGTCCACGGTGAATCCCTTGCGGAAGAAGCGCCAGGTGACGCGAGGGGATGCGGGAAGGGGTGCCCGTTCGAGGTCGACGCGGAGGAGGTTTTCCTCACTTGAAGCGACGACTTCGCGCCGGCCGTCGGGGCAGACGAGGATCCAGCGGTGCCCCTCGGGATCCCGGCCGTAGAATGCCCATCCCTCGGTGCCGGCGGGCAGGGACGC
>JAFGRS010000574.1 GCA_016935045.1 Lentisphaeria bacterium
CCGCCCCGGGCGGCTTCCCAGGATGCGGCTCCGCGGAGCGTCGCCCTCCAGGGGAAACGGCTCCGCGGAGCGTCGCCCTCCAGGGGACACGGCTCCGCGGAGCGTCGCCCTCCAGGGGAAACGGCTCCGCGGAGCGTCGCCCTCCAGTACGCCGTACACCATAGCACCTGACGGGATGCCGGGCTATGCTATGCGCTTTCGCGTCGGGTCCCGGGGCCGTCTGCCGTGGGCGGTTCGGGCATGGAGTGCTGCCGCATGAGGATTCAGCTCTGTCCGGCCCTGATGGACTGGATTGTCTTTCTGCTTCTCTTTGCCGTGCTGTACGGCGCCGGGGAGCGTGGGCTTTCGGGTCTGCAGTGTGCCTGGCTTGGGGGTGGATTTCAGTTGGCTTACCTATGCTCGAGTTTCCTGGTCGGCATGCTCCTGAGTCGGCGGAATGCCCGAGCCCTGGTGCTGGGGAGCACCGTGGCAACGACGCTTCTGGGTGTGGGCTGTCTCGTGACCACGGGTTTCCCCGGGCAGCTTGTCTGCCTGGCCCTGGCCGGGATTTCCCTGGCCGTCTTCTTCAATGCCTTCCAGACCTTCATGCGGGGGGAGACGGTCCCCGGCGGGCTGGCGCGCACCGTCGGCCGTTACACCATCGCCTGGAGCCTGGGGTCGAGCATGGGCTTCCTCTCCTCCGGCTTCGCCTACGAACTCGGGCGTTTTGCCCTGAGCGCGGTCAACACGTTGGTGGGCATCGCGGTGCTGGTGGTCCTGCTGACGTATCGCCACCGTCCCCACCACGAAGCCAGCGCCGATGAACACGTCGAGCCGTCGGCAACCGGGGCCCGTCCCGTGAACCCGGCCTATGTGCCGGTGGCCTGGTGCATGATCTTCACGGCCATGTTCGTGCAGCGCCCGCTGCAGAGCTTCTTTCCCGCGCTCTGTGCCCGGGCGGGGGTCTCGGCACTGGTGGTGGCCTGGCCCCTCTGCCTGCACATGTTCCTGCAGGGCGTATGGGGCTATGCCGTGCACCGTTTCGGCCGCTGGAGGTACCGCCGCACCCCGGTTGCCGTGGTCCATGGCTCCGCCGCGGCTCTGCTGTGGCTGCTGTGGCTGCATCCGAGCTTCGCCGTGGTCGCCGTGGGCATTGTGATTCTCGGTCTCTACACGGGGTATGCCTATTTCACGGCGGTATTCTACTGCAGCAATTCCGGCAGGCGTTCCTTCAACATTGGTGTGAACGAATGCCTGGTGGGCCTGGGTTCCTTTGCCGGCCTGTTTGTCACGGAAGCCTGGATGAAGCGCACGGGCAGCGATGCGGCGATGTACGCGGTCTGTGGGACGGCCCTCCTGGTGTCCCTGCTGGTGCAGGTGGCCCTGGCCGGCCGACCGCGGACGCCCAGACCGGCGCTGACGCCCGCCACCTGAAGAGAGCCTCCGTGAGGTCCGGGACGGGCGCAGCCAGGGCCGCACGGGCGCTGACCGCGGGACGCGGCTGTCGCCTGGTTGTCCCGGAGGTTGCCCTGCGGCCGGCATGCAGGTGGTATCAGGAGTGTCATCATGTACCCGATGGAGCCCGATGCGGTCTATGTGCACGAGACAGTCTGGCGGCACGGACGGTACCGTGCCGGCGTGGAAAGGGTGCTGGGTGCCCTCGAACGCCCGGTGGCTCCCATCGAGTTCCGGGATGACGACATCCCCGAGATGGTCCGCGGGGGGCTGTTGCGGGGGCGTGGGGCCATGGGATGCCGGCGGGAGGTCCGCGACCCGATCCTGCTCTTCAACACCTTCCGCTTCGACCGGCGCCGGGCCGAACGCCTGGCCTGGCTGAAGGGACAGGGTATCGAGACGGGTGACGCCGACATGCTCCTGGGCTACGGGGCATTCCGCTGGGCCAACTACAACCAGGATGGCGACCCCAACCGCCAGGACAAGGTGTGCCGCCCCTGCTGGCGCATCCACCTGCAGAAGGGCTGCCTGCACCGGTGCATGTACTGCGGCCTGGGGGGCATCCTCGGCGCCATGGTCAACGTGGACGAGTACGCCGTGCACCTGCGCACCCTGGTCGAACGGCATCCCTGGCAGCTCACCTATCTGCTGGACGACGATGCGGATCCACCCGGCCTGGAACCCGAACTGGGCAGCCTCGGAGAGTTGATCGAGTTCTTCGGCACCCTCGAAAACCGCTACCTCATCATCCACACCAAGACCTGGAACACGGCCTGGCTCGAAGGCCTCAGGCACAATGGCAATACCATCCTCGTCTGGAGCCTGAGCGGCCCCACCCAGAGCCGCGCCATCGAACCCAGGGCCGGAACCACCGAGCAACGCATCGAGGCCGCCCGGATCGCCCAGGAAGCAGGCTACACGATCCGCTACAAGTTCAAACCCATCATCCCGGTGCGAGGCTGGCGCGAGGAGGCCGCCGAAACCGTGGAACTCCTGTTCCGCAGGACCCGCCCCGATGTCATCAGCCTGTGTTGCTTCATGTGGATGTCGGTGGACGAAATGAAGCGCAGGCTGCCGGTCGAGACCCTGGATCCCGACGCCCTGGCGGCCGCCGAAGGCGCGGTGGACCGCATGAAGGACACGCGCGCGATGCCATTCCCGCCGGAGATGCGGCAGGCCATCTACGAACACCACCTGGCCGAGATCCGTCGCTGGAACGCCGACGTTCCGGTCTCCCTCTCCACCGAGAACTTCGCGATGTGGCGGGAGATGTCGGCACGGCTGGGCTATGGTCCCACGGACTACCCCTGCGGCTGCGGCCCGATGACGGTGCCCGGCGCTCCGCGGCTGACCTGCCATCCCTTCCGCGATGCGGTTCGGAACGACCGCGGGGAAATCCCCGGGGTGTGGTAGGCAATGCCTCAGTGCAATCCGAGAACCGGCTCAGCAGGAGCTTCGCCCTCCAAGGGATGGGACGTCGCGTACTCGGTTCGGCCTGGAGGGCGAAGCTCCTGCTGAGCCGCATCCCCATCCCTTGGAGGGCGAAGCTCCTGCTGAGCCGGTCCCTCTGTTGTGATGAGGAACCTGTGTGCCGGCACACTACAGCGCCAGTGCCAGCCAGAGGGGGATGGTCACCAATGCGGCGGCATGGGTGGCGAGCACGGCGGAGGCGGCGAAGGCGCTGTCCGCGTCGTAGAGGTCGCTGAGCATGACCCCGGCGATGGCCGAGGGCATGACGGCCACCACCACGAGGACCCGGCGCAGATCGGCCGGGAAAGGCAAGGCAAAGAGGAGTCCCAGGGCGCAGGCGGGAATCACCACCAGGCGCAGGACGACCACCGCGCCCAGGGAGAACCGGCGCAGATTCGAGGGCCGCAGCTCCGCCATCCGGCTCCCGGCCGCCAGCATGGCCAGGGGAACGGTGCCCTTGCCCAGGATGTCGAGGACGGCCAGGCTGGCGTCTTTCCCCTGCGTGAGGAGACTGCCGGGGGTCCAGGTCCAGCGGCTGACGTGGGCCAGGACGAGGGTTGCCGCGGCGGCCGTGATGGCGGCCATGGGCAGGCTCAGGAGGTGGCGCAGGGCCCGGCGGTCGAAGGCGTGACCGGTGAGGGCCATGACGCCGAGGGTCCACACGGCCAGTTCGCTGCCGACGGTCGAGAAGACGAGGAGCGCCACCCCGGCGTCGCCCCAGTACATCAGCACCAGGGGCATGGGGAGGAAGACGTAGTTGTTGATGGCGCACTGGAAGCGGAAGGCATGCCGTTCACGCGCCGCGGCGATGGGGAACAGCCGCGTGGCGAGGACGCCGACCGCCGCGCCGACGGCCATGATCAGGAAGGTCCCCGCCGGGGATGCCCAGTTGCGCGCCAGGTCCCGAAGCGTGAACGATCGCACCAGGGAACCGTACACCAGCGCCGGGTAGAAGATGTTGGTCACCACCGCGGCGATCTGGCGCGTGCCGGCGGAATCGAGGTAGCCCCGGCGGCGCGCGACGACCCCGGTCAGGATCATCGCCAGAATGGCCAGCAATCGGATCAGGACGACCACGATCTGTCCCCCGAAGGTGCCGGGCAGTGTCCCATTGGCGGAATTGCCCGGGGAGTGCGGCGCGCCTCGACCCGAGGGGCCGGCGGCGGTTGCGGCTCGCCGGCGGCGGGCAGGGCCGGGCGGATGGGTAGGGCGCTGGTTGGAGGTGTCATTGGGGAGGATTCCGGGGCAGCCTGCCGACGGCGTTGCTCCTCGTGCCAGTGTTGCCTGGAGCGCCCACGGCCTCGCGGGCACAGATTCCGGGATCGAGATCCTTCTGAGACGATCGTCATTCCGGTGGGAGGTCCTTTCTGGCCCGGACGGCCTCGACCATCTCCCGCCAGTACGCGGACAGGAAGGGCGGGTGGACCATGCTGTCCAGAACGTAGGTGCGGTCGGCGCGGGCGAGGTCGAGGACGGAGGTGATCATCTCTTCCTGGTAGAAGCCGGCTTCGGCGAGGGGGATGCCGTTGGGTTCACGGATGAAGGAGGAGCCGCTCGAAGTCTGCTTGCCGTCCGGGGATTCGCCGATGGTGTTGGCGACGCAGTGGAAGATCCGGGTGTTGGGCCCCACGGGCTGCTGGGCCCGCCCGGAGGTCCGCTTCCAGCAGACGGCCTCGATTTCGTCCGAGCTGCAGGACGGGTGGAAGAGGATGCGGGCGCCGGCCATGGCGGGCAGGCGGTACAGCTCGGGATGGCGCCCATCGCGGCAGATGACCAGGGTGCAGGGCACGCCGTCGACCTCGAACAGGGAGAGCTTGTCGCCGCCCCGGCAGTGCGCCGTCTCGTCCCGTCCCGCCATGTTGACCTTGGCGTATTCGTGCACGATGCGGCCGCTCCGGTCGATGACATGCGCCAGGTTGAGAAAGCGGTCGGCGGTCCGCCGGATACTGCCGACAATCACCCAGATGCCGTGCTCCCGCGCCGCCTCGCACGTCCGCTGCAGTGCTTCCCGGACCCGTTCCGGCTCCAGCGCCAGGACGAAGGGGAAGTAGTAGCTGGTCAGGCAGGCTTCGGGGAACAACACGACATCGCTGCCCCGCTCCGCCGCGTCCCGGACGTAGGCGAGGACCTTGCGGAGGTTCTCGTCCAGCGGCCTGGCCCAGTGCAACTGCACACAGGATACCTTAAGGGTTTCTGTCATGACCTGTGTCCTCCAGAAGCTGTTTCAGGCAACGCCCGACCGATTCGCCAATACCCGTGATGGTGCGGGCGCTGGGGTACGCCGCACGGTCCCCGGGCGGCATGATTCGGCTCCGCGGAGCGTCGCCCTCCAGGGGAATCGGCTCCGCGGAGCGTCGCCCTCCAGGGGAAACGGCTCCGCGGAGCGTCGCCCTC
>JAFGRS010000575.1 GCA_016935045.1 Lentisphaeria bacterium
CCAGATGTCCTGTTTGCGCGGCATGTCATGGGCACAGATGACCTTGATGGCAGCGGCCCAGTCGCGCGCCTGCGGCAGGAGGTCCAGAAGCCGGTTGGGCATGTCGGTTTCGAAGAACCCCCGGTTCAGGCGGTTGCCCTGCCGGTTGGGGAAGAGCGCCAGGTAGAGCACATCATTCTCGACCATTTCGTTGAAGAAGTGGGTCCCGAGGGAGGCGTCAGGGATGAGGTTTTCGCGCATCATCACCAGTTCGCAGAGCACGGTGACGGGCGCGATTTCCGCGAAGGTGGCCGGGACGCCAAGGGCGGGCGTGGTGGTGCCCCAGCGGCCGGGGCCCACAAGCATGATGGTCTGTTCGTCCAGGGAGGCGTGGTGAGCGAGTTCTCCGATCGTGTGTGCCACCTGGTAGCGGTCGCTCATGGGCAGTTCGCCGTAGACGGAGGGGGTGACGTAGATCAGCCAGTCCAGCTTCGTTTCGAGAGACTTGCCGACCACACCGCCCCTGGCCTCCACCACCAGGCGGTCGTCGGGGATGTCCTGGGGCGTATCCACCGGACTGCCGGTGCCACGCGCCTGCAGGGGCCGGCACTGGACCACGTTGATGTGGTAGCGGTCCCCGTCGAAGAAATTCAGGGTCCACTCGACATCGACATCGGAACCGTAGGCCGTCCGGAGCGTCTCGAGCATGTCCTTCATGTCCTGCACGAAGGACGTATGGTACAGGAGTTGGTCGAAGGTGAGGACCTCCATCAAGGAGAGATCGACCGGCCGATGCATCTCCCGGAGACGCCTTTCGGCCTGCATGTCCCGGCTGGTGAACATGCGGAGGGGTATGCCGGGGCAGTGCTGCACGATTTCCTGGAAGCTGGTGGGCGTCAGGTGATTGCCTTCCAGGTCGAGGACATCGACGCGGCGCTGGGCATACTGGCGGACCTCGTCGAAGCTGGCTTCGGGTCGGCAGGCAGGGTCATTGAGGGCGACGACCCGGGTGTAGTCGTCGTCGGCGCGGTCCACGGCGCGGGTCCCGGTGCCGAAGACGATGCGCACCATGCCGGCCTCGGGATCGATGCGGGAGTTCCAGACGTAGGGGTTGAAGGAGAAGGCGACGCCGGCAGCCTGGGGGAAGAAGAGGCTGCCGTAGGTGGCGCCGGAGACACGCTGGATGAGCAGTCCCATCTGCTCGTCTCTTCCCAGCAGGCCGCGGGCGGCGCGGTATTCGAGGGCGGCCTCGCTCATGGTGCTGGCGTAGACGGTGCGCACCGCACAGAGGAAGTCTTCGAGCCGTTTGTGCTGGCCGCCCTGGTTGGCGCAGAATACGCTCTCGTACTTGCCCGCGAAGGCGTTGCCGAAGTTGTCCTCCATCAGGCTGCTCGAACGCACGATGATGGGGGACTGGCCGAAGTAGTCCAGCATATCGGCGAACTGGTCCACGATGTACTCGGGGAAGTCGCCGGCCAGGATGCGGCGGCGGGCCGTTTCGGTCTCGTCCTCGTGCTGGTGGCCTGCCTTGTGCTTCTGCATCATCCACCAGCAGCCATTCTGCACCAGGTAGGTGTAGAAGACATCCGCCCCGACGTAGAAGGAGTCGTGCTTTTCGAGCAGGGGTATCCAGCGGGGGTCGGCCTGGCACAGGATGGACCGCGCCAGGAGCATGCCGACGGACTTGCCCCCGATGAGTCCGGTGCCGATCATGCGTTTGCGGATCTGGAGGAGGTCCTTCAGGGTGAAGTGGCGTTCGGCCAGCCGCAGCATGGGTTCGTCGCGGCTGATGAGCATGCGCATCAGGCGGTGGAAGTAGTGTTCGGCTTCGGAGCTTCGGTCGACGTTGCGGTCCAGGTCGTGTTGGATCGCCTCGGCCTCGGCGAAGGTCCGGCTCCAGCAGCCGAGGAGGTAATTGGCGGGGTCGGAGCGGCTCCAGGGCACGCCGGCCAGGGTTTCCGTGATGACGCTGCTCTGGGTGACGGGCACGAAGTCGTCCCGTTCCCGGACGTGGAGCATGTACATGGTCGAGGAGTGTCGGTACTGGACCTTGACGGGTTGGATGTAGAGCCGCTTTTCGCGGCGGTAGACGTCGACGAGGATCTGGGTGGTGTTGGTGATCGGTCGGACGGCATGGAAGGAATGGTAGTTGCGGAAGACGGCGAAGTAGGCGATGGCAGCGCGGTCGTAGAGATAGGGGCAGGTGAGCATGAAGAAGTTGCCCAGCATCCGGTCGCTGTTCCAGTCCGGCGCGAGTTCCGAGAGGCAGTCGAAGAGGAAGAGGCTGGCCCGGCCCTCCTCGCTGATGACGCGGTGGATCTCGGCGATGAAGGGCTCGAAGCCGGCCCCCGGGTCGATGGTGCAGAGCACGGCCCCTGCCTCCGGCGGCAGGAGCGGGGGATGGTCCGCGAAGCGGAAGTAGATCAGGCGCTGGCGGTTCTCGCGCGCATAGTCCGCATAGGGGCGCACGAACTCGACGTAGTCTTCGATGGCGTCGACCTGCCAGACCAGGTTGTCTCCCGGCATCAGGCCGCGGAACACACGGTCGAGTTTCGGCATTCCGGTGCTGAGTCGCATTGCCCATTTCGCCATGGCAGACCTCGTTCGGAACCGGCCCGTGCGTGGACCGGGCAGGATTGCGTGCAGGGCCTCCAGTACATACCACGCCAAGGGCACGACGGCAATCCGCCGCGGGGCGGGAACTGGGCGGTTCCAAGATCCGGCGAATCGGTTCCCGCCGCCACTGCCCTTGCGGCAGTGGAGCGCCGATTCGGGCAGAGGGGGCACGGCCGCGCCCCCTCCTCGCCCTCC